>JAYZEI010000243.1:0-9650 GCA_036337375.1 Planctomycetota bacterium
TTGACGCCGAGAGACAACCAGGGCCACGTTTCGTTTGGCCTCGTCGTCCAAAACCCGCCGCATTTGCGCGAGCCGATCGTCGAGCTTCGGAAACTCCTTATCGGCCAACGATCGCAACGGCGCCGAAATTCGCACTCCGATCCGCTCCTCGTATTCTTCAATAAACGAAACGTTGTTGATCTCCAGCTCGAGCAGGATTCGGTCGAACTCGTCGGCAATTGCGCGGGTTTCGTGCGCCATGCGGCTACTGGTCTGAATCGCCTCTTCGCTTCGCAGCACACGGATGGTCGCCTGACGGGCCGACGGAGACGGCTTACCACCCCCCGCCTCACTTTCATTCGCTTCGTCCGGTTGGCTGTTATCGGCCTTTTCCGGAGCTGCACTGTCGGCAGCCTGGCCGGCCATGCGGGCGAGTGCGTCACGCGAACGTTGCATTTCGTCGATGACCGATTGAAAACGCCGCCGCAACAGCCGCTCGCGGGTTTCCAATGCGGCCCGCAATTCTGCTTCCGAGACGATCGGCAAATCGATGTGCTGGCCTAGCCCAACATGCGGCGAGTCGGCCAGCGCGTAGTTGTCCTCCGCTTTGACTGACACCGACAACTGCTGCCCGGGCGACAGGCCCAGACCTTCCAATCTAAAGACCATGTCCACTTCGTCGTCCAATTCGCCATTTCCCGGCACCTCGAACCGCAGGCTGTCGGGGTCGCCTTGTCCGACACGGTATTCGAACCACGCCGATGAAATCTTATGGTCGTCCCAGATCGAACCGCGAACGGGCAGGGCGGCCTTCGGCGTAACCGCCCGGCCGATACCGACCAAGCGGACGTCGACGCGCGGAGTTTCGTCCGGCACGACTCGCAGCAGTAAGCGAATCGGCTGTTGATTAGTGACGTTATCAACGTCGCGCAATTTGAATTCAACTCTTGTATCGGCGGACAATTCCCGCAACACAACTTCGATACGCTTCCGTGCAGATGGATTGATCTTCACTTCCTCCCACGGTGCCTGAGGATCATTGACCGCCATCCGGTAACTGGCCGCGAGCAATTCCTTATTGGCTTCGGCCAACACCTTAACCGCTGTACCTTCCGGCAGAGGCTTGACGACATTGACGGCAATCGTTTCCTCTGCCAGGCCCAAGTACTTCGGATAGGTACAGACAAGCTGTATTTCCGCCAGATCCGGGCCTTCCACGGCCAAAATCCTCAGCCCGTTCACGCGACCATTCTTTTCGAGAAAGTGTCCTCGCCTGGCGACGACGTCGAACTGAATATCCGTTTGCACGTTTTTAAATTCGTACTTGTAAAATTGGTATTTCTTGCCGCCGGCTCTCCCCAGCTTGGTCATATTCGGCTCGCCGGTCGCCTCGGCCGTTTCGTATTGAATCTCGATGGAGTCCGGTATCGCGAATAGAGCGTCGGCGCCGGCGCGGACCTCGAAATCACTGCCGCGGGCGACCTTGACCAACCGCTGACCGTCGACTTCCTCGAAGCCTTCCACGAAAATCTTTGTCTGCCGCGGCCAATCGCGATCGCCCATCATCAGGCTGCGATTTGCCCAAATCGCAAACAGCTCCGCCTTGCCCGCCGCAAATATGGCGACCGTGCCCACGAGCACCGCAGCGGCGATTGCCACATTGCCTAACGGCGCCGGGCGGAATATGCGTGTGAGATTCGCCGAATCGACCAGCGCCGAGACTTCCTTGTGCGTGCTGGCCAACATTCGTGGGTCGTAACCGGCCCGGACCGACTGTCGTCCGGCGAGTTCGACAACGGTCAATAAACGATCGTCGAGTGCGCGGTTGCGCCGTTCCATGAGTACCGCCATGCTTTTGTCCGGAAGCGGCACAAACAACCGACGTATCATGCGGCGATACAGGACGTAAATAGTTAGCAGGCCCAGGCACGCCACAACCGCTAATCTCGTGGCGGGCGTCGGCTCGATCCCGTAGTCGATTACCAGGCTGGCCCAAAAGCAAATCGCAAGGCAGCAGACAACCGCCGCGAGCCCCTCCGCAAACACATACCCGCGGATCAGCCACCGGAGCCGCGCCAGCCGCGCCGTGATCGGCGAAGCCAACTGCACATCATTCTCTAATTTTGTCGCCATCTGTTATCAATCCGCATTATTGATCGCCAAGCGTTTTTATCTACTTACGCCAGTTTAAATAACCGCCGCAACAGCCATTCGAAACATAAAATTCCGCAGATAATAAACATCATCCACGTGCTCCAGGCCTCCTTGAACAGGGGATCAACGTCGCCGGCAATCGGAGTCGTACGCGTATTGTCGTCGATCGCCGGAACCAACGGTGGCTGTCCCTCTTCGCCAAATACCGATTTGAATGAAGCGTAATATCGGCCGCCCGTTTCCTGCGAAAGCAGCTTCAATAGTTCGGCATTCTGCTGCGGATTCTTCTTCTCCCGCTCCGACTGGGCAACCTTAATGATTTTCGAGAGTACGTCGTCATTGCCGTCGGGCAACGGCAACTCGAGCCGATAATCCTGTGGTTCGCGGACCACAAATTCCCCTCGAAACGTGCCGTCACGCGAGGGATCCTTTGTCAACGTGATGGTCGGTCCCTGGTTGTTCGAATCGAACAAGTAGAGCGGCACACTGTCGGCCACGAACGGTTCGCGCTGCGCGTTCCTTAGATGGGCGACGACCGTGACCGTATCGCCGACACTGTACTCCTGTTTTTCAAGCAACAGTACATCGCCCCGCTTCGAGCCACGATGCAGCCGGCCCATCGTCACGTGACGTATCAGACGTGTGTAGAACTGTTCGAAATAGTTCTCATCCAATCCGCGAAACCGCCACATTTCAGCGCTGCCAAGATAAAACACTCGGCCGCTGCCATAGAAATGGCCGGCCAGCCAAAGCGGCTGATAGCCGCGCGACTCGGCAAGGCTATCGTCAAAGGTCGCGTAAACGGTCGCGCCGAACTTTTTATCCTTGACCGGAAACCCGCCATAAATTCCCTCGAATGCCGCCCATATCCGTTGGCTCTCAACGGGATTATCGTCCAACCGCAAAAAGTCGGCGGCCATTCCCGCACGAGTGAACTGCACCGTCCACGCCGATTTCGACCCGGCGGGACGATCCGTAACCTTTTCGAACTCGCCGTGAAAGTCGACCGGATACAGGCCGAACAATACCTGCCTGCCTTCGAATTTCTGATTGTAGATCCAACTGGTGACGAAACCGCCCGCGTTGACCGCGCCCGGAATGACGACCAGGCCGCCGGCTTCCTCGCCCACCCACGCTTCCAACATCGTTACCGCACTGGAGCCGATCGAAACCCAGTCCGGGTCAATGGCGATGACGCCGTCGTACTTCGCCAATTCATCGCGCGTTTGCGGAAACTCCCGCAGGTAATCTTCGTCGTCTATTTTGTCGAACCGCTTCGACTGCAGCAGCACGTCGACATCGATCTTCTGCTGCTTATCGCGAACGAGCAAATTCCGCAGGAACTGGTACTCGCGCGATGGACCGCCTGCCAACAGCAGCAGGTTCGTCGGCCGATCGACGACCTCCATATAGAAACGGCGGTGCCCCGTGTCCTCCAGCTTGCCGCCGCCCTTGAGGGCAACGTCTAACTCGAACGCATAACGCCCCGGCTCGCTAAGACCCTCGACCTCGAATACGACGGGTACCAGATCGTCCCGATCCTTACCCAGAATCGTGTCGATCTTGTAGATGAGTCCCGTGTCCCCTGCGTCCTGTTGCGACTTGTCGGTAGCGGCAACCTGCTTGAGTGTCACACCTGCCGTTCTTCCCGCCAGACCTTGCGACTGGACGTACGCGGTCACCTTGAACGGATCGTCCAGATAGCCGCGGGAGGGAACGGCGAAATCAGCCAGCCTCACAAATTCGGGCTCTTCTAAATCGCCGAGACCGATGGTGTAGACGGGCACTTCGGATTCCGCTGCGACTTTTGCGGCCGCCTCGACCTCCAGTCCTGAGTTCTGCTGGCCGTCACTGACGACAATAATCGCGGCCAGCGGTGTGGCCCGTTCGTCCATAATCAACTGATAAACTGCCTGCCCCAGTCTCGTCTCCGCACCGCGGGCATCGAGTGCGGCATTCCAGTCCACCTCGGGCAGTTTGCCTTCCTCCTCGGCTTCGCTGGATTCCTCACTGACATCGCTTGATACCGGGGCTACCGAATCGAGCCCGGCCAGCTGCCGGAACGTAAGATCGGGCGCCGTCTGAAAGGCCCAGGCCACAACCCCACCGCCACCGATCAGTACGACCACGGCAGCGGCTAAAGGCCACAATCCTGTTTGCCCCGTCATCGCCGGGCGGATCAAAAACCAAACCAGAAACGCCAGCCCTAACAACAGCGCAATACCGCCGGCGAGAACCCGGCCACGAAACTGCTGCGCCGCCGACTGCAAGGCCAATAGCTGCTCGGCGGTCAACTCCCGCTGCTCTTCCTCCACGATCTTTGCCACGGAGGCAACTGGCACCGGCTGATCATCCTGGTCAAATCGATAGACGACGACGTCGTGCGTTTTTTGCAGCTCCGGAATCAACCGGCCTGCGGACAGCTGACTGACAACGTGCGCAGTCCGTGTCTGCGCGCCGGTTGGCTGGCCTTCCTCGGCAATGTCGCGGCGGCCCATGCTCTGGCTTGTATCGGCCAACACCAACACCCGCGAATTCTTCACCACGTCGCGGGTCGTCCGCCATTGCGGCTGCAGGTAGACGGCCATAATCGCGACGAATGCCAGTAACCGCAGGCCGATCAGCAACGTGGCAAAGCGCGCCCCCAGTTCAACGCAGTCGAGCAAATACATGCCGACGACGAACCAGGCCAGAATCAAAAAGACGACGGCCGGCACGATCCAATCAACCGGCGACGACAAATCCCGTCCCAACTCGAAGTTCGTTCGAGTGGCCGCGTCGGCGAATAACCAGAAACTGTGGCTCACTTGCGGTTGCCTCCGGTCAACGGCGCATGATAGCTGGCCGAGTAACCCAGCAATTGTTCCAGACAGAGCAAAACAACGAGGATTAAAAAGAACCACCACTGCTCGGCTAGCGCAAAACCCGCTTGCCGCTCAACCGGCGCGAGAAATTCGTCCGCATCACGATATTGGATTTCGACATTATCGAGGACCGCCCGCAATTCGGGCTCCGCCATTGACTCCAAATCGCTTTCCGCAGCGCCGAAATTCATCGCAAATCGACGTATTTCGGGCGTGCCGTCACCGGCCCGCTTCAGACGCACCTCATACATTCCCGCTTTATCGGTTTCATCCAGCCGGGCAATCCGCCGCGATTGATCGGTCGGGTCGATCTTCGCCGGACTGCTGATCGTCTTGCCTTGGTCGCCGTCAGGCACGACAAATTGGATGTCGGCCTGATAAGTCGTTTCCGGAAGGTCCAACTCATAATTGGCGCCGATGTCGTACATGGGATTGTAGACTTTTTCGGATCCCAGGTAGATTTGGCTATCCAGTAGAATCGGCGGGAACGGGATTCCCCCGGCCCAGTTATTCCAGATCGGCGCAGCGGTCGTCAGGATCGCGATAACCCGCCCGGCGCCAAACCGTTTTTCAACCATCAGCGGAGCGCCGTTTCTGAGGCTAGCAATCACCTCAACACCCGGTTCATCCTCCGCCCGCCACTGCTTGTCCGCCGCATAGTAGCGGTCGACCATCATTAATTGGACCAGCGAGTTATATTTGCTCGCGAACATTCTCGAGAACATGGGATGGCTTTGATCCACCACCAGGTCGGGAGTTTGCTCGAGACGATCCACCAACAAATTCGCGGGCGCAGCCAGCGGCAGCGGAAAGAAGCCCTCTCCGTCGCGGTAGAGCTCCCGATTCACATAATCCCTGCGCATGACGTCGCTACAAAACACCACCAGGCCGCCGCCGCTGCGGACGTAGGCCTCGATTGACTCGACTTCGCGTTGATTCAGCTGGCCGAGATTGATTGCGTAAATGGCATGAAATCGATCAATCTGGTTCTCGCGCAAAAAGTGCGGCGGCTCCACTTGCGACTTGAGGCCCGTACTGATCTTGGGAGACGACGAAAAGATCGCTTCTAGTCCTTCCGTACTGTCCGGTCCACCACCATCGAGCATCAACACCGGCACAACAGCCGGCACATCCAGCACGCAGAACCGCTCATTGTCGGCCACCAAGACGTCCGCCGGCAGCCGCGCACGTACTTCGTGAAATCCGGACGTATTGAACGACACCTCGAACGTCCGCCGAGCGGTCCTCCCGGCGTCCAACTTGTCAAATTTGACCGAACCCAACGACATGATCTCACCCGGCCCCCCGAGTTGGCTCGAGTGAATTCGCTGCTGCACCTGGACGGCTACCGGCGGGCTATCCGCCTTGGAAAAGTTTGTAACCTCCAGTTCCATCGTCATGCGGACGCCGGCCGCCTGTTGCCCGGGCATCGGCGCCAGGTGAGTCACGGCCAAATTGGGTCTGCTCTTTTTCACACACTGCACGAATTGCAGCTGCGCGTTCATGTCGGCGACCCGGGACACCGCCTGCCGCAACGCCGTGGCGTCCTGCCATTGTTCGGCGCGGAAATCGGAAACGACGTAAACAACTAAATCTTCGTCGTCATCGGGTTTTAAGGTGCGCTCCAGCGCGTCGAGTGTTTCCAGCGGGCCGACCGAAAGCTGCGTGGGCGCAAGCTCGCTTTTTAATTCGTCGATTTCGGCAAGAAACTCGTCCGTCAGCGGTTCGTGCAGGAACTCGGGGTGCGTGCCGGCCGCGGCATGCGAAAACCGCAGCAGCGTTAGCGAATGTTCGGCATTCTCCTGCGCGGCGCGATGGACGACGTTGGCGATAACGTCGCGGGCGCGATCAAACGCACTGGACTCCGGTCCTTGCTCCAGCATGGACCCGCTGTCATCGAGCAAGACAACGTGATGCGTCTTGCCGCCGCCGAACAACTGGCTCCACGTATCTTTCAACAGCGGGCCGGCCATTAAAAAAATGATGGCCGCCACCACCGCCATCCGCAATAGCAGCAGCAGAAGCTGTTTAATACGGATCCAGTTCTGATGTTTCTTCTTGCTCTCCAGCAAGAACTCCATGGCCGCCCACTGCACGCGGCGGTGCCGCAGCAGGTTAATCAAATGGATCAACACCGGCAGCGCGACCAGCGGCACGATCCAGATGAAAAACAATGACGGAAAGGCGAAAGACATCTTAAATCCCTATATCCGCACCCTCACGACCGGATCGGCGAGGCGACTGGGCACCAAGCTTGGTCGCGGAGATACGGTCGTCGGCTTCTCCTAATTCCTATGATGCATTCCCAGACGATTACTCAAGTACGCGGCCAGCACCGCGTCCAACGGTTGGCTGGTACGAATTAACGCATAGTCGATCGTATTCTGTGCACAGCTACGACGCACGTGGTCGAGAAAACGGTCCAGAGCCTCCAGATACCCTTGCCGCAAGGCCCGCGGGTTGCAATTCAAATGGTCCGGTAATTCGAGGCCGTCGAACCGCGTCGGACCGCTAAACGGAAAATCCAGTTCGTCATCATCCATGACGTGGAACACCATTACGTCGTGTCCTCGCTGCCGCAGCAGCTTCAAGCCTTTGACCAAACCCTCGCGATCCCCCAGTAAATCTGAAATCACGATCATCATGCCGCGGCGGGGGTACGTTTCGGCGACTTGGCGAAAGATGGCGTACAGGTCTGTCTTGTCTTTGGGACTATCCGAAGCCAGCGCCTGGACAATCGAGTTGATATGATTCCGCTTACTCAGCGGCGGCACCTTGATGCGAATGTCCTCGTCAAATGAAACGCATCCGACTGAGTCTTGCTGCCGCAACAACAGATAGGCCAGCGTCGCGGCGATCGTGCAGCCGTACTCGTACTTGTTCAGCGGCCCGGATCCGTATTGCATGCTGGCGGAGATATCGACCAGCACGGTCGAGCGGACGTTGGTGTCCTCCTCAAATTGCTTAACGTACAACCGATCCTGCTTTGCCCAGACCTTCCAATCCACACGGCGGAGGTCGTCGCCCGGCACATATTCACGGTGTTGAAGAAATTCGACCGACTGCCCGAAGTACGGACTGCGGTGCATGCCAGACAAAAATCCTTCGACAATGTGACGCGCCCGTAATTCCAGGCGCGAAATTCGCTTGACAGCGTCAGGATGCAAATATTTCTTGGAATCGTTCATTGCGGGTCAATTCATCTTCCTTAGTCGGTGTTTCTTTTACCAGGTATTCGACAATGTCATCCTGGGTAACGCCTTCGCTCTCCGCCGCAAAGTTGACCACCAACCGATGTCGCAACACGGGTTTGGCCAGCGACTGAATGTCTTCCGTGGAAACGTGGGTACGACCGTGCAACAGCGCCCGGGCCTTACCGCCCAGAATCAAAAACTGAACCGCACGCGGCCCGGCGCCCCAGCTGACCTGATCGCCGACAAATTCCGGCACGCCGACTTCGCCGACCCGCGTCTGCCGCACCAGCGACAACGTGTAGCGAATCACGTGATCGGACACGGGAACCTCGCGGACCAGTCTCTGCACGTCTAAAATCTCTGCGGCCGACAGGACGGGCTGCACGTCGTCCGCCAAGGTGGTCGTGGTCCGCCTGGCGATTTCGAACTCCTCTTCGAAGTTCGGGTACTCCACAAATACCTTGAACATGAAGCGATCCTGCTGCGCTTCAGGCAGCGGATAGGTGCCTTCCTGTTCGATCGGATTCTGCGTGGCCAGCACGAAGAACGGATCGGCCAGCGGATGGCGGACGCGGCCGATCGATACTTGCCGCTCCTGCATCGCCTCCAGCAGCGCGGCCTGCGTTTTGGGAGGCGTGCGGTTGATCTCGTCGGCCAAAATCACGTTACTGAACACCGGCCCTTCCAGAAAGCGAAATTCCCTCGCGCCGGTCGACTTATTTTCTTCGATGATATCCGTGCCGGTGATGTCGGCCGGCATCAAATCAGGGGTAAACTGAATGCGGGAAAAACTCAGATCCAACGCCCGCGACAGCGTGCTGATCATAAGTGTTTTCGCCAACCCCGGAACACCCTCCAGCAGGCAATGCCCGCCGCTGAACATCGAAATCAGGATTTCCTCAACCACCTGTTCCTGGCCGACGATCACACGGCCGAGTTGGCTGAGAATCTTGTCGCGGGCTTCGCTCAGTTGATTGATTGCCGCATGGCCGGATAATGCGTCACTCATCGATTTTATTTCCTTTCGGTTTTCACGGGGGAGACCGTCACCGCTGATAAACAGGCAGGCACCCTTTTTCGAGTTGCAGGATCGTCAGATTAATCGCAGTCGTGTAAATGGGGCCGATATACCCCTGGCTCCAATAGGCGTATTGCTTCCCGTCATCCGTCGCCTCGCGTACGACTTTAGCGACGACTTTGTCACGATACGCCTCCCACGTCTTGCCGCCTTCACGGTACATGGCCTGGCTATAGTAGTAGTGCGCATAGTGCCAATGGCCGAAACTCTGATTGTTAATGTTCGCCAACTGCTTCTTGCAATACGCCAGCAACTTCGGCACATACTCTCCGTCGTATTCACCGGCATTGAACAAACAGGCAACCGCCGCCGCCGTAATCGCCGGTCGGCCGCCGCCGCCTTTCGAACTGTATTGCACGCCGCCGTCTTTCGTCGTGCAGT
>JAYZEI010000244.1:0-17416 GCA_036337375.1 Planctomycetota bacterium
GTCCTATTTTCGTTAGTGTTCGCATTCTGTGCGTTCGCGGCGATCGACCGATGGTTCGATCGCGATTTGGCGGACGATATCACAATTTGGACCTCATACCTGATCTTTCTGACGGGCGGCGTACTCGTTGGTTGTATCTTGTTTGAGCAGCGGCAAGGCGGCGACGCCTAACGTGCGTTGCCACAGGTCGGGATAATCTGGCCGCGGTTGCAGTACGAACGGCATTGATTGCCGGAATCCGTCACTAACGGTCCTCACTCGCGTCGTTCTACGCGATAGAATGAGGTTCGACTGAGGACCCGTCCGGAGGATTCTATGAGTGCCGAATTTCGCAAACGCCTGCTCAAAGGCGAACGGTTGTTCGGTACCATGGTCACGCTAACGGAGCCGGCTGTCTCGGAAGTGATCGCCAATACGGGATTTGATTGGCTCTTCATCGACGGTGAGCACGGACCTTTCGAAACGGGCGACGTCGCGGCGGTTTTACAGGCGGTCGGCCAGCGGGTTGCCTGCATTGTTCGGGTTCCCGTGGTGGCGGAATTGCCGATCAAAAAGGCGCTCGATTTAGGGGCACACGGAATTATTGCTCCACAAGTCAATACGGTCGAGCAAGCACAGGCGGTTGTTTCTTGGTGTCGCTATTCTCCGCAGGGCGCACGCGGCGTCGGCTTGGCGCGGGCACACGGTTACGGTTCGACTTTTTCAGAGTATCTGAAGTCGGCAAACGAAGAGGTGACGGTGGTTGTCCAGGCCGAGCATATTCAGGCGGTGGAGAACATCGAGGCGATCATCCAGGTACCGGGAATCGACGCCATTCTAATTGGACCCTACGATCTGTCATCAAGCCTTGGTAAGCTCGGACAACTTGATGACCCGGCCGTTGTCGGTGCGATCGACCACGTGACAAACACCTGCGTCGCGGCAGGCATGCCGCTGGGGATCTTTGGAATAACCGCCGACGCGGTGCGCAAGTATTACGATAGGGGATTCACACTCATCGCGGCCGGCGTCGACACGATGCTGTTAGGCCAGGCGGCCAGTGCATTGCTCGGTGGGCTCCGCTGAACTTTCGCGGCAAAGGAATTTTACGCCCGTTCGCTGTAAGGCGGAATCGAAGACTCCCTTTGTTTCGATGTGCTATAATCGCCGCCCGCGATCCCCTTGGATGATCCTATGTTTTTTCCGGGCATGCCGTTGACGCGTACTGCCGTAATGGCGATTGGCCTGCTGGTACTCGCGTCATGGGGCTGGGCCGACTCAATTCCGACGGACGGCTTGGTGCTGTGGCTGGACGCTTCGGATCCTGACGGCGATGGACTGCCTGAAAATGATCCTGACGATGGAACGAAACTCTCCCGTTGGAACGACAAGAGCGGGCGGGGAAACCATGTTGAACAACAGGCCGCCGGCCGGCAGCCCAGTTACCGGCACACGGCATTCAACGACCGCCCGGCAATTCAATTCCAGGGGCAAAGCCTGTTGCAGGTAGCCGGACTGAGCGGACTGCGACCGGGGGACCAGCCGCTGCACGGCGTGTTGGTCATGAGGGCGAAAATGGTCCCGGCCCATCCCAATCCCCGGCTGCTGGACTTGCGGTCCGATCACAAAAAAATACCGGCGGCTGCCAGGCGCGGGTTTTGGGTTGGCTATCAACAGAACGGCCGTAACCGCCTGGGTATTGCCTACGGGGACGAAGGCCAGGCGAGGTCCGTCTTGTGGGACGGTAAAACCAATTTACTGGAGGTCGTCTACGAGGGCGGCGGTCGCTGGGCGCAATACCGAAATGCTGTGCTTGACGGCAGTGGGGTCTTCGCGGGGCGGACGTTTTTGGGATTTCGCGAGAAAATCTGTTTGGCTATCGGACAGCACTATGGTTTCGAGCAAATCAATACGTTCTACGTCGGTGAGCTGGCGGAGGTGCTGCTCTACAGCCGCGTCTTGTCGAATGTGGAACAAAATGCATTGGGAGTGTACTTGTCGAGAAAATATCAGCTCGATACGGCTTACGGCACGGTGCCCCAGTTCGAAAAGGATGTTTTGCCGATCCTGGCGCGGAGCTGTCACAAATGTCACGGTGAAAAAAAACGGGAGGGAAAACTCGATCTTCGTACGGTATCGGCCATGTTGACCGGTGGCGATAGCGGAGCAGCGCTGGTTCGCGGGCATCCCGAGCGGAGTTACCTGTTGGAGATGATCGGCTCCGGCGAAATGCCGCCCAAGAACGAAAAAAAACTGGTAAAGGGCGAAGTTGCTTTGCTGCAGCGGTGGGTGCGGTTGGGTGCGCCGACCGACGAACGAATCGTTCTGCCGTCGGCAACCGACTTGTATCGTGACGAACACCGACAGCATTGGGCCTTCCGGCCGCCGGCCGGCGTCGATCCGCCGACGGTACGTCAGCAGAATCTTGTTCACACACCGATCGACGCGTTCGTGCTGAGGCGATTGGAGGCCGACGGCTTGTCATTCTCGCCGCGAGCTGAACCCGCGACGCTGGCGAGGAGGGCCTGGTTCGACCTGACGGGCCTGCCGCCAACCCCCGGGGAGCTGCGGAAATTTTTGGAGGACGAAGCGGGCGATTCCTTTGCGAACCTCATTGATCGCTTGCTCGATTCGCCGGCCTATGGTCAGCGGTGGGCGCGGCACTGGCTCGATATCGTGCGTTATGCCGACTATTACGATGCCGACGCCAAGGCCCGTCAACTGACGGCCGAGCCGCTCGACGCGTGGCGTTATCGCGACTGGGTGGTCGATTCGCTCAACCGCGATTTGCCGTTTGACGAGTTCATCGTGCATCAGATCGCCGGAGACCTGTTGCCAAATCCGGATGGATCCAAGGTTTACCCGGCCGGGTTGATAGCAACGACGTTTCTTTCGAACGGAGTCTGGGATCCCCACGACGCGGACAAGGAAAAAATCGTCAGCGATATGGCCGATGACAATATTGACACGATCGGTCAGGCCTTTCTGGGGCTGACGCTGGGATGCGCCCGCTGTCATGATCATAAATTCGATCCCGTCTCGACCGAGGATTATTACGCCCTGGCGGGGATATTTTACAGTTCTCATTTTATTGAGAAGCTGGGCACCAAGGGTGGCGCCTACACGATGAACCGAGTGCCGCTCGTTTCAGCGGCTGATATTGCCCGGCGACAGGCGCAAGTGAAGCAGCTGGGTGAAATTGAAGCTCAACTAAAGGCGCTAGATAAACGACCTCCGCAGCCGGCCGATGACGATCCGGAACGCCAGCGGCTCATTTCCCGGCGCGGCACGTTACAGCGGGAGCTGTCGCCCGAGACACCGCGAGCCATCGCAGTTCAGGAAGGGGGCACGCCGGGTGGGTTATTTCCCGGGATTCAAGATGTGCCGGTTCATATCCGCGGCAGTTACACGCGATTGGGGCGAGTGATTCCACGGCGTTTGCCGCGTTTTTTTGTGGGTGAACCGTCGCCGCCGATTGGTAGTGGCAGCGGTCGCCGTGAGTTAGCCGACTGGGTCGCGTCGAAAACAAATCCGCTCACCGCGCGGGTGATCGTCAACCGGGTGTGGCAATGGCACTTTGGCGAGGGTCTTGTCCGCACGCCCAATAATTTCGGCATGAGATCGGAGCCTCCGACGCATCCCGGCCTGCTTGACTGGCTTGCGGTCCGGTTCATTGCCGATGGTTGGTCGCTGAAGAAATTGCATCGACAGATCATGCTTTCAAACACCTATCAGCAATCCGGTAAGATTCTCCCCGGACAACTTAATCGCGATCCGGATAATCGTTGGCTCGGGCGGTTTATGCCTCGACGCCTGGAGGCTGAGGCGATTCGGGATGCGATGTTATTTGCCGCGGGCCGGCTCGACTCGTCGCTGGGCGGACCGGCCGGAGACGACCTGATGATTCTCCGCCGCTCACTTTATGTGCAGACGGCACGATGGAACCGGAGCAATTATGCTTCGCTGTTTGACGCGGCCAATCCAGACGCCTCGACTCCGAAACGCGTTGTCAGTACGGTCGCTCCGCAATCGTTGTTTCTCATGAATAATGAGTTCGCATTAACCCAGGCTAGAAGTCTGGCGAAACGGTTGCTGCGTGAGGTTTCTCGGGACGAAACCGCGCGTATAGTACGGGCTTACCGGATTTTGTTTGGTAGGCCTGCCAACTCGGCGGAAATCGAAATTGCCAGGGAGCTTCTCGGTGAGGTCGACGACGACGATCCGTTAACCCCCTGGGCCGACCTGGTGCATGTATTATTTTGCAGCAACGAGTTCGTTTATCTGGATTAAAACCGGGGGAAAGAGAACTCGCCCATGTGGGATCAGCCATTTGTTTCGCGCCGTGAATTACTGGCTCGCGCCGGCTGCGGCTTTGGTCTGTTGGCATTGACCGATCTGCTGGCGGCCGAAAACGACCCACAGAAACGATCCGCGCGGCCTTTTGCGGTCCGCCCGTCACATCACGTCGCGCGTGCCAAGCGGATCATTTTTCTCTATATGCCCGGCGGACCTTCCCATGTCGATCTGTTTGACCCCAAGCCGCGACTGATCGCCGACAACGGCAAGCCGCTGCCGTTCGAAAAGCCAAAACTTGAACGCACCAAGACGGGCAATCTGCTGGCTTCGCCGTGGAAGTTTGCCAAACATGGCCAAGCGGGAACCGATGTCAGCGAACTGTTGCCGCGCGTGGCTTCGCACATCGACGACATCTGCGTCATTCGCTCGCTGGTGGCCGACAACATTAACCACACCGGCGCGGCGCTGCAAATGTGTACCGGCGAGCAGGCGTTCTCGCGACCCAGCATGGGTTCGTGGCTCACGTACGGATTGGGAACTGAAAATGAGAACTTGCCGGCTTTCGTGGTCGTCAGTCCCTCGGCGGTCTTTCAAGGCGCCCAACTCTGGGCGTCGAGTTTTCTGCCCAGTGCTTACCAGGGGACGTTGATCCGCGATCTGAAGCATCCGATCGCAAACCTGGGTGATCCGAAAGTTGATCGCCAGCGGCAGAGGGTGAAGCTCGACGCCCTCCGCCGGTTGAACGAGATTCACCGGCGGCAGCGCATGATCGATAGCCGGCTCGACGGGCGGATCGCGTCGTTTGAGCTGGCATTTCGTATGCAGCGGGAGGCGGCGGAGGCCTTCGATGTCGAGCGGGAGAACAAGAGCACACACCAGTTGTACGGGGTCGGCCAGGAACCGACCGACCTGTTTGGCCGCCAGTGTCTGCTGGCCCGGCGGTTGGTCGAGCGCGGCGTGCGGTTCGTCCAGCTCTTTGACGCACCGAAGAACAACGCCTGGGATCACCACAGCAAGATACGCGACGAGCTGCCGAAACGCTGCGCGGCCGTCGATCAACCGATCTCGGCCCTATTGACCGATTTGAAGCAGCGCGGATTGTTGGACGACACCTTGGTGCTGTGGGGAGGCGAGTTTGGCCGCACGCCGACCGCTGAGGGCGCGGGTGGCCGCGAACATCACCCGTTCGGCTTCACCATGTGGCTGGCCGGTGGTGGCGTGCGGGGAGGCATGGTCCACGGCGCCACGGACGAATTCGGCTGGCATGCGGTCCGCAATAAAGTTCACGTGCATGACCTGCACGCCACGATTCTGCACCTGATGGGACTCGATCATGAAAGACTGACGTACCGCCATGCCGGTCGCGACTATCGACTGACGGACGTGCATGGTCGTATTGTGAAAGAACTGTTGGCCTGAAAGGAAAGTTGCTGATGCAGAGAATTGAACGTGCGGACGCGCGTAAATATGAATTTGATGGTACGCACGAACCACTCCTGCGCGTGCGGCCCGGCGAATCGTTTGAAATCGAAACCTTTGATGCCAGTACGGGGTACTTTCAGAGCGAAGACGATAAAGCCATTCCGTCTCAGCGACCCGGTTTCGATCGCGATCCGCCGCAGGCAAATCCGATCGGTGGCCCGGTGTTCCTGGAAGGCGCGAAGCGCGGCGATATATTGATTGCTACAATCGAAGAGATCACCGTGGATGATTACTCGTGGGTCGCGATCGGACCGGGGCGCGGCCCGCTCGGGCGTTCGACTCGCTGGCCCGAACTTTCCGGCGACTACACCACAAAAATCTTTCAGCATGCGAGCGGGGCAAGCGGAACAACACGCGATGGAACGATGCGTTTTAACGAACGGATCACCTGGCCCATCACGCCGTTTGTGGGCACGATTGGCGTGGCCCCGGATCGAGAAGTAACCACCAGCATCGACGGCCAGGGTGCCTGGGGCGGCAACCTCGACATCCGCGATGCTGCCGCGGGAAATCGCATTTTGCTGCCGATCTTTCACGACGGGGCACTGTTCTATCTCGGCGACGTCCATGCGAGCCAGGGTGACACCGAATTCACCGGCACGGCCGCCGAGACGAAGGCGGTTGTCCGCGTCAAGTTGGAACTGTTGGAGGATACAGCCATTCCCTGGATGCGGATTGAAAAACCCGATTCGATTATCGCCATCAATGCGGCCCGGCCGCTGGAGGAAGCGGTCGAGACCGCCACGTTCTTTATGATGGACTGGCTGATTGCCGACTTTGGATTCACGCCGACCGACGCCTATTGCTTCGTCAGTACCTGCCCCGATTTTCGAATTAACGTCTATCAGATGGTCAAGGTCGGAAAGCTGTGTTTTGTGGCCGGTGCGGAGGTGCCGAAACGGTACTTGAGCTGAAGCGACTCGCTGTCCGTTTTAGGCCAGCACCCCTTTGATGACGCGGCCATGCACGTCGGTCAATCGCCGCTGAATGCCGTTGTGGTAGAAGGAAAGGCGTTCGTGATCAAGGCCGAGCAGGTGAAGAATGGTGGCGTGGAAATCGTAGACGGTGACGATGGCCTCCGCGGCCTTGTAGCCAAAGTCGTCCGTTGCGCCGTAGGTCAGCGGTGCGTTGACGCCGGCGCCGGCCAGCCAGGCGGTGAAGCCGGAAGGATTGTGGTCGCGACCGCTTGCGCCCTTCTGAAACGTCGGCATCCGTCCGAATTCCGTACACCAAACAACCAGTGTCTCCTCCAAGAGTCCACGCATCTTTAAGTCGCGGAGCAGCGCGGCGGCCGGCTGATCGAGAACCGGACCGTGCTTGGAGTACTGTTGGTGCAGCACCTTGTGTCCATCCCAGTTGCTGACGCCTTCGCCGCCTGTTTGGTAGGAGCCGTTGAATAGTTGGACGCAGCGAACCCCTTTTTCAATCAATCGTCTTGCCAGGATGCAATTTCGAGCAAAGGCGGCCTTCAGTGTATTTTTTGTGTCGTCGGCACCGTAGGCTTTAAGTACGTGCGCCGGTTCCGAGGAAATATCGCTGACTTCCGGAACGCTCAGTTGCATGCGGGCGGCAAGTTCGTAACTGGAGATGCGCGCGGCTAATTCCGCGTCACCCGGAAAGCGTTTTAAATGCCGCTTGTTGAGTCGCTGTAAAAAGTCGCGCGCCGTGAGGTCTGTTTTCTCAGAAACGCCCGGCGGCCGCGCCAGATTGCGGATCGCAGCGGCTGCGTTGAACGCCGTTCCTTGAAATGCGGCAGGTAAAAAGCCGGGACCCCAGTTATTGACGCTCGACTGGGGCGTTCCTCGCGGATCGGGAATGGCGACGAACGCGGGCAGATTGCGGTTCTCGCTACCCAGCGCGTAAGTCAGCCAGGCGCCGATGCTGGGAAAGCCGTCCAGCGTGAATCCGGTGGACATGAAGTTCTCACCCGGTCCGTGCGTGTTGGTCTTGCTGGTGAGGGAATGAATGAAACATATGTCATCGGCTAAGTCACCGAGATGAGGCACGAGATCCGACACCATTTTTCCCGACTCGCCGCGGGGCTTGAACGCCCAGGGGCTCTTTGTCAGATTGCCCTGGGCGCCCTGGAATGTAAGCAGCGTTTCACTTCCCGGCAGCGGCTGGCCGTGGCGTTTGATCAATTCGGGCTTGTAGTCAAACGTATCGAGGTGGCTGCAGGCACCCGAACAGAATATCACCACGACGTTCTTCGCCTTAGCCGGAAAGTGCGCGTCCCGAGGGGCAAAGGGATTTGCTGGGTCGATGGCCGGCTGGATGGGCGACTTGTCGCCGCCGCCGCGTTTATTTTCTTCCGCCAATAAGCCGTCGTTGGCCATCAGCTGGGCCAGCGCGATGCCGCTAAACCCGAGTCCCAGGTCGCCTAGGAACGTCCGCCGGTTGAGCAGGTGCTGGCCCGTAAAAATCTCGTTTGACATGGGTCGGTTATCGCCTGTAATCGTCCAACGCCCCGTCCGGGAGACCGGGCTGAGTTCTATTCGCATCCGCCGCTGAGGACTGAGCGTTAGGCGACGTCATGGTATAAATAAAAATTCGTTCGAGTTCAGTATCGCGCGGCAGACGGTTGCCATTCCGTGGCGGGCGGCCACCTCCAACGCGTCGGATAACTCGTCATCTTGCGGCTGCCGGCCGTAACATAACTGAAAAGCGAGCTGTAACTGGCCCGCTCGACGGTCACCGGCTTGCGACTTCAATCGGTCAGCGAACAGCCCAGCCTGCTGCATCACAAACCGACTATTAAACAGGTTCAACGCTTGCAGTGGCGTCGTCGAACGGCTGCGGTTTGGCACCACCTGGCTCAGGTCCGGACAGTCGAAGATACCGAACACCGATTCTCGCTCTTGGCGGACCCGCGTCATGTACACCATCCTCCGCCAGTCGCCCGGTCCGAAGAGTTTTTTCGGAAAATAATGCCGCACGTTTTCTTTTTGCACTTCAAATCCGCTGAATCCCGGCCCGCCCATCTTTAAATCGATCGCGCCGCTCACGGATACAATGCTGTCCCGGATTGCTTCAGCCTCGAGCCGCCGCGGAGGAAAACGCCACAGCAGCCTTGAGTCGGCGTCGACCTTTAAATGATCGGATCGCGGCAGGTTTGCTTGCTGGAATGTGTGTGACGACAGAATCAAACGATGGATATGCTTGATCGACCAGTCGTTTTCGATCAGTTCAGATGCCAGCCAATCGAGCAGCTGCGGATGCGTCGGCCGCCTGCCGTTCGCACCGAAGTCGCTCGGCGTATCGACAATTCCGGTACCAAAATGATGCTGCCAGAGTCGGTTCACCAAGACACGGGCGGTCAGCGGATGCTTTCGATCAACGATCCACTCGGCCAGTCGCAATCGCCGCGTCTGTTCGGGAGAATTCTTCTTTAGGCCGAGTCGCCCAATCGCTGCGACCGCGTCCGGCGTGACTTCTTCGCGTTTTGCCATTGGCTCGCCACGGTAAAGGCGATGGGTCGGTCCGGGCTGGGCGAATTTACCGATGTAAGCCGTCTGTTGCGTGACGCGGTTGATTGCGGCTTCCGTTTTTTGCAGTTCCGCGAGCAGCTCGCCTGCCCGCTGGGCCTGCTGGGCGGGGAGATGGTTAAAGCGATAACGTGCTGTCGTCGACGTTGTGCCGTTGTGGCTGCGGCGGCCGTCCGAACTGGCAATCTGCCGCCAGCGCCGGTCTTCAGTGGCGTCTTCAGTGGCGGCTTCTATGACGTAGCGAACGGGAAGTCGGTCGGCGAACCGGCCTGCGCGGTCCCGTGCCCAGCGAATGCGGTCAATTAACTCGGGCTGGGCCAGTTCTATCTGTATCCATCCCTTGCCCCGCTCGTTGGAAATCCAGCTGTGGCTGTTACCAGATTTTCCGTCATTGATGTGTTCGAGTTTATGAATGGCATAGCCGGGTAAGGTACTTGAGCAAGTCGGCTTTGCTCCATGTTCCGCCAGGGCCACGTTTTTGTCGCCGGCAAAAATTTCAAGTTCGTCGATGCAGGGATTCGCGCCATTATTTGTCGCCAGGACCGTGAATCGAATAAAGCGGGCTTTGGTCGGCTGGAGTCGTTCCAGGTTGTTCAGCGGGCTCACGGCTTTACGTACCCCCGTGATTTGATCGAGCTGTCCGCCCAGTTTCTCGGCTTGTTTGGTGAGTTCCGCCCGCCTCGTCGCGGCGTCGACCGGCAACGAAATCGGCCGCTCGCCGTGCTGCACGCCGGCAAACACGGCCTGCAGCGCGTAGTAATCGACCTGCGATACAGGATCGAACTTATGGTTGTGGCAGCGGGCGCATCCCAGAGTCAATCCGAGAAACGCGGTGCCTGTTGTGTTGATGAGGTCTGCCAATTCATCTTGCCGCTGCATCAGGGTGAGATTGACATCGGGGCTCTTGACGATGTCGTGCGGACCGGCAACCAGAAAGCCAGTCGCGACATCTGCCTCGAGGGCATCGCCCGCGAGTTGTTCTCGAACAAACTGGTCGAATGGCTTGTCGCTGTTGAACGACTGAATAACATAGTCCCGGTAGGGCCAGGCATTGGGACGTTCGCGATTGGTCTCGAATCCTTCCGTCTCGCCGAATCGAACCAAATCAAGCCAGTGTTGTGCCCAGCGTTCGCCGTAACGCGGGCTTTTGAGCACGCGGTCGATGATGCCCGCGTACGCGTTGTCATTTGAATTGTTCACGAACCGCTCGATCTCCATCGGCGTCGGCGGCAATCCATGCATGACGAAGTACAGGCGTCGGATCAGCGTGACGCGGTCGGCGGGCTGCGACCTGTGCAGGCCCGCCGCCGTTAGTTTCGCCGCCATAAACGAATCGATTGGATTGGCAACCGGCATCCCGTCCGTGTCCGGTGGCTGCGGACGCACAATCGGCTGAAACGACCAGTGATCCGTCTTTTGGACCGCCGGCTCGCCGGTCGGGTTCGACATCTTCCCGCCTTGATCGATCCATGCGCGAAGCATGTCGATTTCCGACTTTGCCAGGCGATTGCCTTTGGGCGGCATGACAAGGTCGGGGTCGGCTCCGGTTACGAGTTTGATCAAATAGCTCTGTTTGGCACTGCCGGGAATAATTGCCGGTTCGCCGGAATCGCCGCCACTAAGCAGGTTTTTTGGGGAATCCACACGAAACCCATTTTTCTGCTTGGTCGGGCCGTGACATTTGAGGCAGTGCTGCTCAAAGAGGGGTTTTATGTGGCGCTGAAATGAAATGGTTTCCGGTTCCGCTGCCTGCACGTCAAAACGCCAGCCGTGGGTTTGGCACAGTACGGTTTGGCACAGTACGGCGAAGAGAATCAGCAGCACATTACGGCCTGTCATCGGTCGCCACCACACAGTCTGCGTGAATTTTTGGAAAGTTCCACATCGCCCAGACGCTCAGTTTACTCGAAATCGCCTCACAGCCAAAGTTTTGATAGCGAACTGGCTCGTGCCGCGGCGGCGGGTTTGCCCCGGACGGTCGCGGGGACAGGAATTCGCTGTTTTTTAAGGATTGGTGCTTCAAGCGATGGATTACGATCGGCGAAAAGTTTCGCCGAACCGATTGACCGTTGTTTATCGGGTGTTGAGCGACGGGTCGTCCTGTGACGTGGCGACCGATTTTAAATAGGCCAATAAGTCCAGTATTTCTTCCTTCGTTAGCACGTCGATCAGGCCGGTCGGCATCGGTGAGATCGCCGAGAGTTGGGACGACACGATTTTGCCGCGAGGTACGGCGGTTTTTGTCCCGGTCAGGGGATCGGTTTCGATTACGATTTTCTGGGCGCTGACGCCTACCGGTCGACCGGAGACGATTTGTCCGTTGGCAAGTTCGTAGACCGTGTGACGGTATTTGGGATCGACGACCTTCGACGGCTCGATGATCGATTCCAACAGTCCGCGGGTATCGAAGCGTTTTGCGGCATTTGTCAGGTCCGGACCGACAAGCCCTCCCTCGTCGCCGATACGGTGACACTGCAGGCACTGCGCGGCGGCCACTGCGCGGCGGCCGGAGTTTTGTGAACGTTGGTCGGCCTGAGCTAAGCCGGGTAACAGGTCGGCCATGGTCCAGCGATGGACAATTGGAAGGGGGGGAACGGAGTCCGGCTTCTTGAGCGGCCGGGTCAGAATCGCAATTTCCTGTTTGAATTCCTCTTGTTCTTCCGCCGTCATCGTCTCCAGGATGTTACGGCGGATGTGCCCCATTATATCGGACAGGCTGCGGCCGCGAAATTGCCGGGCGGTAATGAGCCACAACAGCAGTTGCCGCCGCGTGACGGACGTCCAGCCGTGCTTTGTCTGGGAGAGAGTCTTCGCGTGGTGAATTTGATCTTCCTGGCTGGCCGTCGGCTTCATAAGTCCGAGTGTCTTTTCGATAGCGCGGGGGGAGCGAAGATAGACCAGCAGTTCGCACAACTCCCGGTTCACACTGGCGTTTTCGTGCGGGTACAAGCCGTCAAGGCGTTTGGCGATTCCCGCGGCCGAACGACTAGGGGGAGGACCTTGGCGAATGAATGTCAGGGCGTACGTCCGAAGGAGTGCCAGCAGCTGCTGTCGGCCCAGTCTTGCGAGCGGTAGCTGAGCGAGCGATTCGAGCAAGGCCTGTTGATCGTCGGCACTGCCGGAACGGGCCAGGGCAATGAGTGCCGTGATACGAGCGACGGGAGCCTTTTCGTTCAGCGCCCGTTGGCGCCAGCGCTCAACCGGCTGACGTTCGATTGCAAGTCGTGCCGCATGACGAATCCAGTTATCTGGGCTGCCTAGATGAGGCCAGGCGAAATCGATTGCGGCCGGATCAATGCTCGTGTGAAAGGCCTCAAGTTTTTGCCGCAGCCGTCTCGCTGCGGACGAGGGTTCTTCAGCCGGCCGTTCTGTGGCCTCAGCTAGTTCGTCCCCATTGATTGCCCCGACGTAATTTACCCGGTACAGGCCCGACTGCGAGCCGCGGCCGCCGGTGATAAAATAAAGAGCGCCGTCGGGGCCAAATTGCATATCGCACACATTGAGTGGCCCCCCCTCCAGAAACAGTTCGTACTCGCATCGGTAACTGGCCCCGGTCGGCTGCATATGCACCAACAGAATTCGGCCGTTTTGCCAGTCGGCCATAAACAAGCCGCGTTGGTACACGGGCGGAAAGCTGCTCTTGGTGCCAAACGTTAATCCCGTCGGCGAGCCGAGGCCCGTATCGAGGATGGCCGGGAGGCTGTCGGCGTAATAAGCCGGCCATTTTCCCGTTTGCCAGCGCCATCCGTAGTCGGCACCGGAGACGACATGAATCAGCCGGGTTGGCCGATACCAGGGCATTCCGACATCCAACTCCATATCGGCGTCATAGGTGAACATCTCGCCGTCACGGTTGAATGCTAAGTCGACCTGATTGCGCAAGCCTCCGCTAATCACCTCCCACTGTTTCCCCCGGGGGTCCGAGCGGAGGATGAATCCAACGCGGCGGTCGTGCCCTTCGTCGGCGGAAAATGGCAGCAGCCAATCGTTGCGTTGATCGCGATAGGGCGAGTTTTGTGAGACGCCCTTGGGGAATGACACATCGTTACCAATGACCCAATAAATCTGCCGATCCGGACCGAGCACAATCTGATTCGAACCGTGACCGTAGCGACTGCGGTAATCCAGCTTTTTGAGGAGGGCCGAGTCGTCGAAACGGTCGTCGCCGTTGGTATCCCGGAGGCGATAAAGCGCGTGAGTGTTGGTGGCCGAAACGTACAGGCTATCATGCGCAAATAGCACACCGCGGCAATGTTTCAGCGAATTGTTGATTCGCTCGAATCGTATCTTCGTCCCGTCCTCGGGAAGTGTCAGTCGGGCAATACCGATGTCGTCGAGCCCCAAGATGATACGACGGCGGTCGTCGAACGTCATGCTGATGCAGGATGTTTTGGTCGGAGCGGACCACAACAGGGTGGCTTTGAAGCCGTCGCGTACGCGAATGGAGGACACCGGCGTAGCCCGCTCGGCGAACGACGGCCCGGCTGCTGCTAAAAGCATTGCCGAGCACAAAGCGTAGCGAATCCGGTTCAAGAGCATTACTTGCTGTACCA
This sequence comes from Planctomycetota bacterium, assembly GCA_036337375.1. Lineage (GTDB taxonomy): Bacteria > Planctomycetota > Planctomycetia > Pirellulales > UBA7805 > JAYZEI01. The sequence goes on from JAYZEI010000244.1 coordinate 13,796, forward strand.
GTTGACGGTCTAGTTGCCGTGGTCATGCTCCTGGAAGAGCTTGTGTTTTTCATTGCCACGAGCGTAGATGTAGCCGAGGAGATCCAATATTTCTTCACGTCGCAGTTTGCTGAGTTGTCCTTCCGGCATAATCGACTTCGCGGACTTCTCCCGTACGTCGATATCGGCCTTCTTGATGACAACCGGCTTGCTCTTCGCTAAGGGGTTCTCGACGACGGATACCGTCTGCGGTGTCTCGGCAACGATCATGCCCGTGACAATCTTTCCGCTGGTCAGTTCGAAGATATAGGACTGATATTTTTCATCGATTTTCTGAGACGGCTCGACCATCGACCGCAGGATATCGATCGGCTTGTTTTTGGGGTCGATTTTTGTCAGATCCGGGCCGATCTCGAAGCCGACTCCATTCATCTTGTGGCAGGCGATGCAATTCGCCGCCGTGAAGAGCTGCTTGCCGACCGCATACGACCGCCCGTGCATGAAATGCTCCATGTCGGCGGACAAATCAGCGAGCTTCCATTCCGTTAGCTGCCCAATTGTTTTCAGCAAGGGATCTTTCAGCGGTAACTTGTTGGCGGCCAGATACGCCGTCGGATTCGCCTGGTAATCTTCCAGGTTTCCAACCACGTAGAGGGCGCCAAACATCCGCCGCCAGTGCCCGGGGTAGGTGCAGACGTAAGGGTAGACGCCAGGCTGGGTCGGCGCGTCGAATGCGAGTGCCTGGGATTCGCCGGGTTGCAGCAACTTGCTGGCCAATAGAATCTTGTCCGACTTTGGAATGTAATCGCGGGCCATGGCGTCTGCGTCCCGGGCGGTCGCTTCGGCGAGCTCACCGACAGTTTTCAGACTGCCGGGCTGCACCACCGCAAAGTTGTGCGGCATGTGGTCGGAATTTGAAAATCGAAACTCGACAGGCTTGCCGGCCTGGACGACGATGGTTTCCTTGTCGTAGAGCATGCGGGCGGGTACGGTGCCGATGGCGATCACGCGGACATCGAGATTTGCGAGTCGCGACTGAATTGCGGCGGCCTGCTTGGGAGGAAGTTTTCCGGCGAGCGTCTTGGCCAAGGCAGTCGCGCCGGTCGCGGCGGGGCCGGTGCGGTATTTTGCCGGGATCTCGCTTAAATAGGCCACCAGGTTGTCGGCCACGGGGTGAAGTTGATTCGCGGCCCAGTGCTGCTGTGGAATCGCGCTGATGGCGCGAATGGCGCTGGTGCGATTGCGGCCGGCTTTGATCAGCCGGGCAAGGTCGTTGAATTTTTCGGCGTCGTGTCCGGGAATCGATTGGAGTGTGCGAATCGCGACATCGTGCAGCGTTTCGCCTCCGGAAACCGTGAGTTTATCGGCGGGAATCGCCTGCTTTTTAATGCCGGGGCCGGCATAACTGACAGCGAGTCCGTCGCCGCCGCCACTGTCAAAGTAGGTCACGGTGATCGGGTGCGCGCCGCTGACTAATTCGATTGAGCCGCTTCGCTCCTGCATCGCGTGGGCGCCGTCGTTATTGACGACGAGTTGTTTTCCGATGTACAGCCGAGAGCCGTCATCGGAGTTCGTGAAAAACGTGTACTTGCCCGTGCGGCTGACTTGAATCGCGCCCGTAAAGCGGAGGGCGAAGTTGTCGCTTTGTTTTTTTTGCGGCACGTTCATTTTGATGGTGGGTACAATCCCGCTGTCTTGCGGCTTGAGCTTGGCGAACGTCTCGAGGGCGGCATTCGACGGGTTCGGATGAAAGTAGTCTACCTTGATGCCGTTTTCGGCGATTGTCGAACTGCCTTTCTCGCCTGCGAGACTGTCGGGCAACTCAAAAATCAGCGGCCGGACCCGCGCGTACATGTCCGCGCGTATTTCCTTACTGGCAACCAGGCCGACGGCGTCGAGCAATTCCCCGAGGGCCTCTTTGCTGCTAGCGGCGGCGAGGAAGGCGTCGTCTGCCGAGCCCTCCGCAGTGATCCAGGCGGCGTAACCCGCCTGGCGAGTCGCCGCCGATTTAGCGCTGCTTGCGAGTTTCGCAAGTCGGTTGGTCGAACGCTTTAGGGCGGCAGTCGATTGTGCGGCGAGTAGGCCGCCCAATGTCTTCAGGGAATCTTGTTGGTTGTCCGCATCGCGCTGTTCGATCATCGCTAACAGTAGATCGAGTTCGTTTGCCTTGCGGGCCTTGGCCAATTCCGACAGAGATTCCTGGAGTGCCGTGGCGGGGGCGTCGGCGCGTGCCAGAATCGCCTCGTAAACCGCCTCGCTGCGATCCATTTTTAGTAAGTCAGCGACGCTGGCGTTGCGGAGGACGTATTTTTGTGCGGCAATCGAAAGTTTCCCGCCCGAACTAATCGCATCCTTAACGATCTGATCGACGTTAATCTTGCCGCGGGCGTAATTCAGCACGGTATTCAGTTCCGGGTCGGTCGGTCGTGTGCCGACTTCGAAAATCACTTCGGCAGCCGCCAGTCCCTGAAATTCAACCGCCGCCTTCACGGCTTCGGCTCGTACGAGGGCCGAGGCATCGCGACCGGCGGTAACAAGCGTCGATTCCCAGCCCTTGACGCGGCCCGCCCAGTGGCCCAGTGTGCGAACTGCGGCGGCGCGAACGCGCGGCTCTTCGGCCTGGAGTACGATCTTGGCCAGTGCCAAATTGGGCACCCGGTGTTCCTCAAAGACCCACAGGCATTCCAGCAGCGCCTGGGCCTCGTCGCGGGCCTTCGCAGCTTTCTCGGGAGAGAGCTTGCTCGCCCAGGCGGCGACCTTTGCCAAGACATCCTTGGTTTCGCGGCCGCTCAATTCCAGCCGCGCGCGGTAACGTGTGCTGTTTTCCCTAGCGAAAAAGTTGTTGCAGACAGCTTCGACCGGGTGGCCCTTCATTTTCGCCGGCTCGAGCAGCGGGCGGCCCTTGGCGGTCACGCGATAGACGCGTCCGTGCACGTCGTCGCGGTTGGGGTCCCGCATGTTGTGTTGCATGTGGCCGATCAAGGTGTTGCACCAGTCTGAAATGTAAAGCGCCCCATCACCGCCCACTTCGATATCCGTCGGACGGAAGTTGGGATCGGACGATACGACAATCGGCTCAATTTCGGTGGCCGTGATGTCGGCCCCGTTGTATTTCACTTCGAGCTGGCAAACCCCCAGGAAACCGATAGCATTGCAGATCAGGAAATTTCCGTTGTTTCGCTCCGGAAAATGACTGCTGGAGAGAATGCCGGTCGCCGGTACCGGACGGACACGCTTTTGAAACCACTTCTTGTTGCCGATCCCTTTGCCGATATTGACGTAGCTGCCGGTTCCGCCGGTTCCGTCGTTGACGAACTGAAATCCCCACTGGTCAATCACGTCGCCGTGGGGATTCGGACCGATTGGAAAGTGAAACTCGACCTCAAACGTTCGCGGGTTAAACCGGTGCGCGCCCGACGCGCCGCTGCGGTATAGTTTGGTGGGCGTTTCGAAATTCGCGACATTGAAAATGCCGCGCGACCAGTACAGCCAGCCGTCCGGACCGACGACCACGGCGTTGGCTGAGTGATGGGTGTCGGCGCTGGAAATGCCCTGGAGCATGCGGACCTTGTAATCCGCCTTGTCGTCGCCGTCGGTGTCTTTTAGGAACCAGATTTCGGGCGGCGAGAAAACCAGCACGCC
>JAYZEI010000245.1:0-4949 GCA_036337375.1 Planctomycetota bacterium
TTGAAAACTCGCGTTACGACAGCATCGCGACGATTCGATCAACGTCGTACACGCAGCCGCCCCAGGTTCCGCCGCCGACACGCTGCAGTGCCGCCCACAGGCGTGTTTCTTCGGGTAATTCCGGGTCGGGCGCTAGATCCTCACGCACCGGCCGCTGCTCGAGAACCGTTCCGCCCTCCTCGGGCGAAAATTCACGCTGGCCGTCGCCGACAAGATCGACCGTGCCCACCAACTCGTTGCGGTCGATTTCGATGCGAATCAAGTCGCCGTCGCGGACTTTGCCGATCGGCCCGCCGGCCAGCGCTTCGGGGCCGACGTGACCGATGCACGCGCCGGTGCTCACGCCCGAAAATCGCGCGTCGGTCAGCAAGGCCACATCGCGGCCCCACGAGACGTACTTCAGCGCCGCAGTGATCTGGTAGGTCTCTTCCATCCCCGATCCCATTGGTCCGCGGCCGGCCAGTACCAACACGTCACCCGGCTTGATGGGACGGTCGCTTTGGCCTTTGATTGCGGCAATGGCGTCCCGCTCGCTCGTGAAAAATCGCGCCGGGCCGGTTTTTCGATAGACACCATCGTCGTCAACCACAGCCGGGTCGATGGCCGTTGCTTTGAGGACCGATCCTTGGGGGCAAAGATTGCCGATCGGAAAACAAACCGTGCTGGAGAGACCCTGACGCCGTGCTTCGGCGGGAGGAATGATCACTTCGTCCGGGTCGATTCGATCCCGCCGGCGTAGAATTTCGCGTACTCGACTGCGGCGATCGGAAGCCTCCCACCAATCGAGCGACTCTCCCAGCGACCGGCCGGTGACGGTCATGGCATCCAGGTCCAATAAACCCAGCTTCCGCAGGTGCAACATGATTTCCGGCACGCCGCCGGCGAGAAATACTCGCACGGTTGGATGTTGCACCGGTCCGTTCGGTAACACCGAAACGAATCGCGGCACCTCTCGATTGACATCGATCCAATCTTTCACCGTCGGTCTTTGCAGCCCGGCGGAGAATGCGATTGCCGGGACGTGAAGCAGTAGATTTGTTGAACCGCCGCAAGCCGCATGTACCACCATCGCATTGCGGATCGAAGCGTCACTGAGAATATCCCGCACGGAAATTCCTCGTTCCGCAAGCGCCATCAGCGCTTTCGCGCTCCGCCGGGCCATGTCAATCCAGATCGGCTGGCCGCTCGGAGCGAGTGCCGTGTGCGGCAGCGACAACCCGAGCGCTTCGCCGACAACTTGCGCCGTGGCCGCCGTACCGAGAAACTGACATCCGCCGCCGGCAGTTGCGCAGGTTCGACAGCCCGCTTCGGCCGCTTCCTGCAGTGAAATCTCGCCGTGCACGTACCGCGCACCGATCGTTTGTACTTTGGCCGTGTCCTCGCCATCGGTCGGCGGCAAGGTAACGCCGCCGGGCACAAGCACACACGGCACGTCGCCCGCCGCGGCCAGCGCCATCATCATCGCAGGCAGCCCCTTGTCGCAGGTCGCGACGCCGAGCACACCGCTGCGCTGCGGCAGCGAGCGGATCAGTCGCGACATCACCGCGGCCGCATCGTTGCGATACGGCAGGCTGTCAAACATGCCCGTCGTGCCCTGCGTTCGACCATCGCATGGATCGGAACAAAAGGCGGCAAACGGCACACCGCCGCCGCTCTCGATTTGCCGTGCGGCGGCCTCTGCGAGCAGACCGACTTCGTAATGGCCTGTGTGGTAGCCCAGAGCGATCGGCGATCCGTCCTCGGCGCGAATGCCACCCTGCGTGCTGAGCACCAAAAACTGCGGCCCCAGCAGCTTCTGCGGATCCCATCCCATCCCGACGTTATGGGATAGTCCGAACAGATCGCCGCTGGACCAATGGCGGAGCATCTCGTCGGTCAGCGGCAGTTCGCCGGCGGGCCCGCTCGCATTCGATTGAATGTCAAAAATCGACTCGTCAGTCGTTTCGAGAAGTTCGGTGAAGCTCTGATCCATAGATTGTGTACGTCCCCAAATTTTCACGGCAACCCGCAGCAACCCGAATTGTCGGCGAGCTAGCGATTCCACCCGTAAGGGCACCGAGACTGCGGGTTACGAAACCAACGGCACGTCGTAATACTCAAGCGCCCATTCCTGCATATAGCGCACCTGGCTTGGATCGATGCGGTAAACGATCAGCGCCGGATTGTCGATGCTGCCGAGATACTGACGCATGAGTGGGTTGGTATCCCAGATTTCTTGTAGTAAATCGCGATCGGTGACGATGGATGCCGTGCCGGTTAACCGCACCTGGTTGTGGCCCTCGTCCATGTAGCAGAGTTCGACTTTGGGATTCGCTTCAATTTCAGCGGTCTTGTGGTACATCCGCAAGTTGGCGACGTAGATGGTGAACCCGTCCGTGCGAACCGGCGAAACGGGCCGCAACCGCGGCTGGTCACCGTCGATCGTAGCAAGTTGCGGGAAACGGTCTTCGGCAATAACCTTTCGTGCCCGCTCGAGAAGATCGCTCGGTTCGATCGGTTTCGGCTCGGGCTTGGTCATGGCTGTTTACCTACCGATTATCCGCGTCCCGTGCTCCTTGCCCGGTCACGGCTTTTCAAGCTTGGCGTACTGCGCAAAGGCTTTGGCAATTTGGGCCTGTTTGTCGTCGCCCTTGTGGAGGACGACGCGGTGATAAAACGCCACTTTTTCGCCCGGCTTCAGCGTGTGTTCGCCTTTGCCGGCCTTGCCGCCCGTGAAGTGCCGCAGTCCGAAAACGTTCGCCGCGAACAGACCGTAGGTGCGGACGTGCCAGTAGGAGGGGTGACGAAAACTTTTGGGGTGATTCAGGATGGCGATACCCAATTGTTCACCCTCGACCGGGCCGAAGTAATCGACCCAGGCGGCGGGTTTGCCCCACGCCCCTTTGTCGGTCTGGCCTTCGCTGTTGACAACTTTTCCGCCCTGCTGGGCATCAACTTTCATCGTGCCGGCGACGCGAACTCCGAAACTGCCTTCCTTAGTGTCGCCGAAACGACAACCTTCCTGGCCGCCGGTGAAGACGACGTCGAAATCGATCCAGCGCGAGTTCTTTTCCGCGCCGAAGGTGAGCGTACGTACATCCGAGCAAGCAACTTTTCCGTCGGGACCGACCCAGTCGTTGCGACTGACGATCACCGCCGTCGATCCGGCGCTTTCGAGTTTGACGAATTCGCGATGTACGATCGTTCCTGTTTTATCGCCTTCGTGCCAGTAGCTGATGCCGTTGACGTCGCCGTGTGTAAACCACAGCGAGCGATGATGCGGGTGGTCGTGCTTTTCTCCTTTTCCCTTGTCCGCCGCGATTGGGTAGTGCCGCGTGACGGCTTTGCCGGTCGGGCCGATGACCGGGTAGCAGATCGGCTTGTTGCCTGATTTGGTCAAGTACTCAGTGAATAGTTTTCCGTCGATTTTGACCACCGCGCCGGCATCGGTTTTGGTAACGGTGACCTCACTGGCGTATAGCGAAATGAACGGCACTAACAGCAGCATCAAAAAAACTGGCCCGGCGATTTTCATGACTGGTTCCTGCGGCAAGAGATTGTTGGGGGGGAACAGATGCACTGGATTGTAAATCCGCGATACCCTGTTGTCGAGCAACGCGGGCTAGTCCCGGTCTCTCTTTTTGGACGCCACGACGCCAATCACGATTGCGATCGGCGTGATGATGACCACAGCGATGATCAGCAGTTCGACAATTCCCACGCCTATCGACATAATTGGTCCCCGCAAAAAAAGTCTGGGCCATCCACCCAAGCCAATCCCTTATTTCATTCTCGTTCCGCCGCCAGGTTGGCGCAGACTAGCTCTTTGTCGCTCCGCGCGAACACGTGTTTATAGGCGTAGGCCGGGTGCGCCCAGCAGACGCCGTCGCGGCGGCGAAGCTGGTCCGTAGTGGGCGGGAGCAGCTTGGCGCGGCTGATTTCTTGGAATCCGCCCGGCGAAAGTTTGCCGATCAGCAGTTCACCCCGTTCGTTGAACATAAATATTCGATCGCCGTTTCGCACCATGTGAATGTTGCTCCACCGCGCTTTGGGCGTGGCCGTCAAGTCTTCCCAAACCCGGTCGCCGGTCGCAGCGTCGAGACACCTCAGTTCACCATAGCTGTCCACACCGTAAACGTGATCGCCCAGCATCACGGGCGTGCTGATCATCGAATGCAGCGCATCGGTCTCTTTTTCGTTCTTTCCCTGTCGCCGCCAAACGCGGTTGACGGCCAGTTGATCGGCATCCAACCTCAACATCTCAGAGCCGTCGTAAAACGAAGTCAGAAAAATCCGATTCGCCGAGACCACTGGCGTTGGCACGTTGATCACCATGCGGTTGGCCGCAAATGCGTGCTTCCAGTGAACGTTGCCCGTTTGCGGATTAAGACCGGCCAGGTGATCGCCGGTCCAACAAAGCAAGACCGGCTGTCCCGCCTGTTGAATCACGATTGGCGCCGAATAGGAGGCTTTGTCGTCCAGCGCTCGCCATTGCTCCTTGCCGGTTTTCTTGTCAAATGCCACGAGGCATGCGCCGTCCGCGCCGCCGATCTGCAGAATGACCAAGTTGCCATCGACTAAGGGCGCGGACGCGATGCCCCAGATCGGCATCCGGCGGCTCTTTGAGATTTTGTACTCGGTGTTCAGGTCGCGTTTCCACAAGACATCGCCGGTTGCCGCGTCGATGCAATGAAAGTGCGCCATCGCACCGAGTACAAACACACGACCGTCCTCAACCGTCGGCGCGGCCCGCGGCCCGGCGGTGTAGCTGATCGTGTACGGCGCAGGATAATGGAACATCCAAAGTTTTTTGCCGCTGGCGGCGTCAAAGCAATGCACGCGTTCGCTTTGTTCCGGTTCCGCGAGGCGGTCGGTGACATAAACGCGGCCCTCCGCCACACTCGGTGCGCTGTAGCCGCTGGAGATCTCCGCCCGCCAACTCACCCGGATTTGTTCGTCGTTGAACTTCT
>JAYZEI010000246.1:0-8915 GCA_036337375.1 Planctomycetota bacterium
TATTTTCCCAACAGTTGCGCCAGTGCAATCGAGAGCGGCTCGGATCCGGGGAACTTGGTCCGCAGTACCGCGCGGCGGATATTGCCCTGGTAAACCGACATCGCGATCACGCTCGAAAACCGAAGTCGCTGTTTGCGGCAATTGACACAGGACGACCGATCTTCGCTAAGGTTTCCGGGCAGTTTAGCACCGCATCGTTGACAAACCGCTTCCCGCGAATTTTGAAATTCGTCGCGGCACTTGCCGCACAGTTGTATTTGATCTGTGGGCTCGGCGATATCGACGTCGCAAAAACTACAGCCGGGCGGAAACAGCAGGTCAAACCCGGTTTGTCTTGCCGCGCGGAACAAGTTGTCTGGCATTGCCTGTCGCATACGATGCCTTCGGCGATTATGACCAATCCCCAATTATCCTGGAGGCGTACTATTTTAACGCGTCACCGGGATTTGGTCTTTTTGATTTTGTTATCTTAGTGGTTATGCCAGCGTTGCGCAACGGACTTGACCCAAGCTTCCAAGGTTTTCTATGCTCCCGGCCTTGAAACGCGCAATCTTCGCCAACGAGCCTGTCAAAATGTCCGATGACCGCCCACTGAGCCAGCGAGCGCGACGGGCGGCTGGGCAGCCCATCGGCTTCTTGATGCAGGAGGCACTGGCGCGGCCCGAACTGATTTCGCTGGCGGCCGGTTTTGTCGATCAAGCCACTTTGCCGGTGGCCGCGGTTCGTCAGGCGACTGAACGTGCTTTGTCCGACCCCGCCACCGCCCGCGCCGCTTTGCAGTACGGCTGCACCGCAGGCGAGCCTAAATTGCGCGAAATACTGCTGGAGCGGCTTGCCGCCGCCGACAGGTTTTCGCCGACCGACCGCGGATTGTCGGTCGACCGCACCATTGTCACCGCGGGCAGTAACGAATTGTTGTATTTGATCGGTGATACGCTGGTTGACCCCGGCGACATCGTCCTCTGCGCCGCGCCTAGTTATTTTGTCTATCTTGGAGCGTTGAAAAACCTGGGAGCCAGGTCGTGTGGTGTTGCCGTCGACGAAGATGGCATGATTCCCGAGGCGGTAGACGAATCCCTTTACCGGCTTGACCAAAACGGCGAGCTTGGTCGCGTGAAAGCAATTTATGTCAACAGTTATTTTGACAATCCCAGCAGTACTACCCTGACCGCCGATCGCCGAGTGGCCTTGGTTGAAATCGCAAAAAGATGGAGCCGGCACGGGAAAATTTACGTGATCGACGATTCCGTCTATCGCGAGCTGCGTTATTTTGGAGAGGACATTCCCAGTCTGCTGGCCGCGGACGAAACCGCAGACACGGTAATTCATACGGGATCGTTTTCCAAATCGTTTTCTCCCGGATTGCGCGTTGGTTGGGGTGTGTTGCCGACGGAATTGGTCGAACCGATTCTCGATCAGAAGGGTAATATCGATTTTGGCTCACCCAACCTAAGCCAGCAAGTTATGTTGGCCGCGTTAGATCTCGGTCTGTTCGATCAACACGTCGCGATCTTGCGCGAAAACTATCGCAAAAAATTGGATGCAATGCTGGACTCGCTGAACAAACAAATGTCCTCTATGACGGACCTCCGGTGGGGCAAAGCCAAAGGCGGCCTATACATCTGGCTGAAGGTGGGTGGCACAGACACCGGTGTGGACGGGCCATTGTTTCGCCGCGCGCTTGACGAAGGCATATTGTATGTTCCGGGTGTCCATTGTTTTCCGGAAGAAGGCGAACCGGCCCAAACCGACATGATGCGGTTGAGCTTTGGCGTGCAACCGCCGGAGCGAATTCGCGAGGGAATTGCGGCATTGGCGACTGCAATTCGAGGAGTAAAAGAAAGGGAATGACCAACCCTTGTGTTTGTTCTCAGGACCTGTCCGGGAACGAAAGTGAATGCATACGTTCACCGACAATTAGCGATAAAATATGTCAATTATCGATCGTTATCTGCTGCGACAGTTTTTCTGGGTTTTCTGCATATTGTTCTGCAGCCTGCTGGGGTTGTATGTCGTAGCCGACAGCGTGAATAACTTTGAGGAACTTAGCAGTTACGGCAAACAGAACGGCGGCATGCTCGGGGTGCTGGGCGAATATTACGGCTACCGTTCGTTTGCGTTTTTTGATCAGTCAAGTCCGTTGCTGATCCTGGTCGCGGCAATGTTTACGGTCGCGGCCTTTCGTCGACATAACGAAATGACGGCCCTAGTGGCGGCTGGAATCTCAAAAGCCCGTGTGGTGCGGCCAATCATTTTAGCGACGATTGTGTTGGCTCTGCTGGCTGCGGCGAATCGCGAGCTGTTGTTGCCGTCGGTTCGCGAAAACCTCGGCTTCAACGCGCAGGATCTAGTCAAGGAGCAAGCATTCCAGCCGATGTACGATAACGGAACCGATATCCTGATCGGCGGTCAGTCGGTGCAGCGGCGCGAGCGGCAGATTCTCAAGCCGAACTTTTTTTTGCCACGGACTCTGGATCGTTACGGAAGGCAACTGGTTGCGGAGCGGGCCACTTTTATTCCGGCCGATCATCAGCGGCCGGGCGGCTATTTGCTTGACGAGCTGACGCAGCCGAAATCACTGGACGAAAGCGACTCATTGGCCCTGGGCGGCGAGCCGGTAATTATCACGCCCAAGGATGCGGATTGGCTGGGGTCCGGGCAGTGTTTTGTCGTCAGTGGCGTTCAATTCGACCAACTGGCAGCCGGTCGCGCGTGGCGGAATTTTGCGTCGACGGCTGAATTGATTTCTAGTTTGAACAGTCCCAGCCTGCAGCAAAGCTCCAAAGTGCAGGTTGAGATTCATTCGCGCTTCATACAACCGTTGCTCGACGTAACGTTGTTGTTTTTGGGACTGCCGATCGTATTAACCCGAAATCCGAGGTCGCTGTTCGTCTCGGTCGGCTTCTGTGTGTTGCTGGTGGTGGCGTTTATGATCACGGTTCTGGGTTGCCACCAGTTGGGTTCAAATGCGACAATTCCGACCGCGTTGGCGGCCTGGTGCCCGCTGATGCTATTTGTCCCGCTGGCGGTCGGTATGTCCGATCCGCTGAGGGAATGAAACCCTCGGCAGAAGCCTCCCTACCGACGACGATGAAATCAGTTAAGAGAACAAAGGAGTGTTCCTAATGGAAAATCTCGCCATGGCAACATCGGAATCAACCGGCGCGGCGGAATCCCCATGGGTCGATGGGATGACGATCGGTCAAGTTCTCGAGCAAACCGCCGAGAAGAGAGGCGATGCGGACTGCCTCGTTTTTCCAGCAATTGACTTTCGTATGAGCTTTCGCGAATTTCGCGACGAAGTTCGTCGCGTCGCACGCGGTCTGCTGGCCATGGGTATTGGCCACGGAGATCATGTCGCGATCTGGGCGACCAACGTGCCGCAGTGGGTCGTTTTGCAGTTTGCCACGGCCGAGATTGGTGCGGTGCTGGTGACCGTCAACCCGGCCTATCGGCCATTCGAGTTGAAATACGTTCTGGAGCAAAGCGATGCCGTTGCGCTGTTTTTGGTCCGCAGCTTCAAATCATCGAATTACTTCGAAATGCTCGCCGAGGTGTGTCCCGAATTGACCGAAGGCGAGCCGGGAAAAATTTCGAGCGAGCAGTTTCCCAAGTTGCGCGCGGTGGTAGGCATCGATGATGTGCCGCCCGCCGGCGCGTTGTCGTGGGATCAAGTGATTCAGCGCGGCCAGGACGTCGACGAAGCCGAATTAGACATCGTCGCCGCCGCGCTGGACGCCGGACAAAAAATCAACATTCAGTACACGTCCGGAACGACCGGCTTTCCCAAGGCGGCAACGCTGAGCCATCGCAATTTGTTGCTCAACGCGTACTACATCGGCGAGTGCCAGCGGATGACCGAACAAGACCGCATCTGCATTCCGGTTCCGTTTTACCATTGTTTTGGCTGCGTGTTGGGAACGCTGTGCGCAGCGGTCTACGGCACGGCGATGGTCGTGCCGGCCGAGTCATTCAATCCGGCGGTGACGCTGGACGCCATCGAAAAGGAACGCGCTACGGTAATTTACGGTGTGCCGACGATGTTTATCGCTCAGCTTGAAGACGAGTTGCTTGAAAGCCGCGACCTTACTTCGTTGCGGACGGGTATCATGGCCGGCAGCCCTTGTCCGATCGAAATTATGCGAAAGGTGATCGATAAAATGGGTGCCAGCGAAGTCACCATTGCCTACGGGCAGACGGAGGCTTCACCGGTCGTCACACAAACACGGACGGACGATCCGCTGGAACTGCGCGTGGAGACCGTCGGCCGGACAATTCCGGGGGTAGAGGCGAAAATCGTCAATCCCGAAACGGGCGAGGAGTTGGGCGATAACGAGCAGGGTGAGTTCTGTTCGCGCGGACACGTCGTCATGATTGGCTACTACAAGGACGAGGAAGCAACGCGCCGCGCCATCGACGCGGACGGCTGGCTGCATAGTGGCGATCTCGCGGTGCGTCTTCCCAACGGATACTACAAGATCACGGGCCGCATCAAGGATATGGTCATCCGTGGTGGCGAAAATATCTACCCGCGTGAGATCGAAGAGTTTTTATTCACGCATGATGCCATCGAGCAGGCTGCGGTCGTTGGTGTTCCGGACAAAAAATATGGCGAGGAACTGTGTGCTTGGATTCGCCTGAAAAGTGGTTTTGACGGCAACGACGGTTTGGCCGACGAGTTGCGGATATTCTGTCGCGATAATATGGCCCGCTTCAAAGTCCCTCGCTATATCCGCTTCGTAGATACATTTCCGCAAACGGTTACGGGTAAGATTCAGAAATTCAAGATCCGCGAAGCGATGATCGATGAGTTGGGACTAGAAGAAGCAGAGACGGCTTAAGGCGGAAATCGCGGTGGCCAATTCGCGCATCGTTGGTCATTTAAATGTCATGTCCGACCCAATCTACCAGGAAGTGCTCACGCGTTTTTCCGGCCTGCTCGACCGCGCCGCGCAGACCTCTCTGCGCGAACCCACGGCGGTGACGCTCGCCACGGTTGACGCCGATGGTCGTCCGGCGGCCCGCGTTGTTCTGTTGCGCGGCTTCGACGAGTACGGATTCGTCTTTTACACGAACTCGCAAAGCAAAAAGGGCCGTGACTTGGCGGCCAACCCCGTTGCCGCGCTCTGTTTCTATTGGGACGAACTGCGCGAACAGGTGCGAATTCAAGGGGTCGTGGAGCCGGTCACCGATCAGCATTCCGATGAGTATTGGCAAACGCGTTCGCGCGATAGCCAGATTGGCGCTTGGGCCTCGTTGCAGTCTGAGACACTTAATGACCGTGCAACGCTCGAAGAGCGGTTCACCGCGTACGAACGCCGCTTTGCCGAACAACCGGTGCCGAGACCGGAGCATTGGTACGGTTATCGCGTCGTACCGGACCGAATCGAATTCTGGACCAGCCGCGAAGCCCGACTCCACGATCGCGAGCTCTACGAGCGCGGCGGCGACGGCTGGTCCAGAATTCTTCTTTATCCGTGATCTAGAGAACAGTCACTATTCGGCCGCGGGCTTCGCATCGGCATCCAAATCGCCGAGGGCATACTGGAAACCGGCAAGATAGTGCTGCAATACCACGGGGTTAAAGTAAATCTCGTTGCGGTGGCCCAACGAGCAATAAAATGTCCGTCCGCCTCCGTACATGCCAACCCAACTGATCGGAAAGAAACCGTCCTTGCGCCGTCCGCGCTTAATGCCGTCCCAGTTCGGATCGAGGCTGAGTAAGTACTTGCGACCATTTTTTTCAGCCGTGCCGTCGCGGAACTGATAAATTTCGTCGGTCACTTCAAAACTGCTGCCTTCGAATACCTTGTTGAGCGGATGTTTCGGAGCGAGATTCGTGATCGGTACTTTCATGTGCCACGGATGCCCGGCGAACGCGCCGCCCATCATGTCGTTGTACTCTTTCCACTGCTTGTAGGTATCCGTAGCCGAATGTGTGCCGGCGAGGCCCTTACCGCCGCGTACGAACTGAACCAAATTCTGCTTCAGTCGTTCCTCGCGCTCGAGCGCCGCCTTTTTTCCCTCTGCGTCGGCGGGCAGTTTTCGGGGTCGGAGAATCTCGCCTGTCGTATTGACCATAATCACCGCGTCGAATTTGGCGAGCGAGTCGGCTTCGAATACCGATTCATCTTCGCTGTGAACTGCGGTATACGCACCAGTTTTTTCGCCCAACATCGTCAGCGCTTTGACGCCGACCGGAATCGAGCCGTGGCGGAAACCATTTGTTTTGGAAAAGAGTAAAACCTTGCGATCTTTTTTCGGCTTGGCCGGCGCTTGCTCGGGCAATGCCTTGGTGATTTGTTTGATGATCTCCGGTTTTACCTGCGCGGTTGACGTGGAGACCGCCAGCGCAAAAACAAACAGTAGCGTCAGCGTGAGTTGAATCGTGTACTTCATCGTCGTGCCTTTCATGGTTTAAGGAGTTACTCTTTTGGGGAGTGCGCGGCCGTTGCCGGGCCCATCCCCCCCTGCGGCTCGTCGGGAGACGGGCCCCCCGACATACGATTTACGTCAAACTTCCCATCCTTTGCGGAACGGCGTGCGGATCAGATTCTCCGCCGTCGGGCTTCCGGACACTTTCAAATCCTTCGCGGACCAATAAAACTCGCCGCCCGCCCGGTAGGCGACATTGCCGAGGATCACGGTCTCGGACATCGGCCCCGAGTAGTCGAAGTTGCACGTTGCCGGCTTGCCGCCTTTGCAGGCGTTGATCCATTCGCGATGGAAGCCGGGCGAGTTGGGAATCGTTTGTGTCGGCGGTTTGAAGTCGGCGAACTTTTCCTCCGGGTAGAGTTTTCGCTTGCCGAATCCGCACAACAGCATGCCTTCCTTGCCGATGAACAGGGTGTTGTTGCCACCGGCGGGGAGTCCTTTTTCTTTCAAAATTGGCGGACCTCCGCGGGCCTGGTACCAGTGCAGTGTCACTGCCGGCTGCTTCCCTTCCGCGGGAAACTCAAACCGTGTGGTCATTGACTTGGGCGTCGTTTGCGCGTGAACCGGCGGGCCCGCGCCGCCGGCCCTCGTCGGGTACTTTAACCCGAGCGCCCAAAAGGGAATGTCGAGAATGTGGCAGCCCCAATTGCCCGCTTCGCCGGTGCCGAAGTCCCACCAAAAGCGCCAGTTGTAGGGACAATACGCCGAATGGTAGGGCCGATCGGTTGCCGGGCCGAGCCACAGGTCCCACTTTAAGTGGTCCGGTATCGGAGGCTTGTCCGCCGGAACGCCGGGCATCCCGCGCGAGCTGCCGATCCACGAATGGACTTCTGTGACCGGACCGATCGCGCCGGCTTGAATCAGTTCGACGACGCGGTGCACGTTGCCGATTGTGTGCCGCTGGACGCCGAGTTGTGTCGCCAGCTTCTTCTCGGCCGCCAGATTCGTCATTTGACGAATCTCCCAAACCGAGTGCGCCATCGGTTTTTCACAATAGAGATGTTTGCCGAGACCCAGCGCCATCATCGAAGGATGGAAGTGCGCGTGATCCGGGGTACTCACCGTGACCGCGTCGATCTGCTTTTCCATCGCGTCGAACATCTTGCGAAAGTCGTAAAATTTCTTCGCCTGGGGAAACCTTCCATAAGCACCGCCCGCCCGTTTGTCGTCGACATCGCACAGTGCGACGACGTTTTGGCCGGAGACGCCATTTAGTTGGAAACCGCCCTGCCCGCCTATCCCGATGCAGGCCACATTCAGCTTTTCGTTTGGCGATCGCTCCGCTCGCAGCGGATCCGGGCTGGTCCCCATCCAGAATCCCGCGCCGATGGCGGCCGTTGTTTTCAGCGCGTCGCGGCGATGGAGTGTTGAGTTTGACATCCGGCTCCTCGACTGGTTGGAGGGTTGTGGCGGGGTTTAATTTTTCTCGACGATCCAAACGTTTCGGTATTGCAGCGGATTGCCGTGCCCCTGCAATTTGATCGGCCCGGGCGTTCCTTCCGCTCCCCCGCGCGAACCGCCCGTTTTGCCGTTGATTTCGAAATCGTCGTGAATCACAACGCCATTGTGCCTCAAGGTGATCCG
This sequence comes from Planctomycetota bacterium, assembly GCA_036337375.1. Lineage (GTDB taxonomy): Bacteria > Planctomycetota > Planctomycetia > Pirellulales > UBA7805 > JAYZEI01. The sequence continues at coordinate 8,020 of JAYZEI010000246.1, forward strand.
CGCGTTCTTGATTTTTTTGCCGGACTTATCCATGACGGCATTGGTGAATTCGACATCGTATGTCTGCCAGGTCAGCGGCGGCGAGCACATGTTGACGTCGCATGCCTTCTTGCTGTAGATGCCGCCGCACTCGTTGTTTTTACCGTCGAGCCCGAAGGAGTCGAGTATTTGCACTTCGTAGTGATCGACTTGATAAAAGCCACTGTTGCCGCGCCCCTGGCCGCGGGCGGCCGGCTTGTACGGCAACATGAACTCAAGGTGCATTGTGTAGCTATTAAATTTGCGTTTGGTAAGGATATCGCGGCCGTCGGTGTTGAGCAGTTCGGTCTTCTCGTCGAGTCGTCCGCCTTGCCACTCGGAGGTGTCCTTGCCGTTAAACAGGACGACCGCGGCCTTTGGCGGCTGTTGGCCCAACGTTGGACTTTTTCGGACAATTTTCTTGAGCGAAAAACTTTTCCCGGCGTCGGTCTGGCCGTTCATAATGCCGGCATCGACGGTGGCCGTGTACGGTTTTTGTCCCGCCGGTGGAAACGTTGAAGTTGCCGAAAATTCAGCGGCCGAGTTGCCGAGATAGCGTTTTTTACCTTCGGCCGGTTTGAATTCGGCCTTGTCCCCTTTAAGGCTGCCATCCATCAGTATCTTTTGTTTGCCATCCCATCCCGCACCGGGGAGTCCGCCCGGATAGACCACGGCCTGCAGCGTATTGCCGCCCAGCGCGATGACCTGGCAGCCAATTTTTTCTCCGCCTTGGAGCGTTCCGGCGTATTCCCCCTGCACGTGAAAGTCTTTCGGTAACGTCTTATCTTCCGAGTCGGTCCACAAACCCTTGGCGGCCAGCGCGGGGTTTGCAGTACAAACGAGACCAGTCATAACCAGCGCGGCGGCGAGCGCGGCGA
>JAYZEI010000247.1:0-3726 GCA_036337375.1 Planctomycetota bacterium
AAACCGATCGTGCTGTACGCTCTTTGCTTTATTGCGGCAGCTATCCTGCTGCGCGATCAGATTAACCCGGATGCGATCAGTTACCTACGCAATGCGCAGTACTTAGCCGAAGGCCGTCTGGCCGATTCGGTCTCCGGTTATTGGAGCCCCTTGCTTTCGTGGTCGATCGCACCGTTGCTGTTGATGGGTGTGGATAGTCTGTTCGCGGCCAAGATCGTCCTGGGCATTTGGGGCGCGATGATGATCGTTGCCTGTTATTGCCTAATGAAGCGTATTCGACCTCGACGTGAATTTGGAATTGCTCAGTCTTTCGTGCTCATGTTGCTTGCAATCTGTTCGGTGCATTGGGCAACATACGTAATCACTCCCGATCTGCCGCTCGCTGTGCTATTGATCTTTTATTGCTCGGCGGTCCTCTCACCCGACATTCTTCGCAACAGAAGTCGTGCGATGGTCTGTGGCTTGATTGGCGGATTTGCCTACTTGTCGAAGTCGTACGGTCTTCCGTTTTTCCTGGCGCATTTCACGATTGTAATCGTGTTGTACTGGTACATGCATCGTGAGCGTTATACCGCGAGGCAGTTGGGCCGGACCCTTTGCACGGGTGTTGCGGCGTTCTTCATCATTGCCGGGCCCTGGATCGCAGTCCTAAGTTGGAAGCACAGCAGACCGACATTTTCAACGGTCGCGAGAGTTGCCCATACCGTGATTGGCCCGCGTGACAAACCTCGCATGCATCCTCTCGGTGGACTGCACGCGGTTGCGCCGGGAAGGCTGCACGTCTGGGAAACGCCCGAGTCCCTGCCCTACAACCATTGGTCGCCGCTGGAAAGCGGCAGTTATTTGGCACATCAAATTCAATACACATTTCGTACATGTTTGCGTGTACTTCGCGACATTGGATCGTTTGATTTGTTCTACCTGTCACTGCCCGCGCTGCTGCTGACCCCGCTGGCCATCACGCGACGAAAAACCCGCGATGTTCACCTGGCGTTGTGGTATCTGGTCACGGTTGGCATCTATGCGCTTGGTTTCACGCTGGTCTATTACGCAAATCGCTACATCATGGCGTTTTTATGGCCGGTTATCTTCATATACGTTTCAACATTTGTTATCGAAAGACTGCGTCTGCCAAAACGCAACGCCGCGATTATTACCGCGCTCGTCTTGATTTCGTTCGGAATGTACGCACTGAGTTGCTGCCAAGCGACCTGGGCAATGTGCCGAAACGATCACACCCATTATCGTCGTCTCTCGCAAGCCATCCAAACCGATTGTGCGGAAGGAGTCTTCGCGTATGCCGGACAGCGGCACGAAGGTTTGTATGTCGCCTACCATTTGGACAAGCCGTTTGTGGGTTGGCTCTGGGCGGCGCTCGACGAAAGCGTATCCGAAGTTGAAGTGGCGCTGGCAGAACAGAATGTTGGCACGTTCTTTGTCAGTTCGCAGTGGAAGCTGGCCAAAGAATTTCAGCGACAGACTTCTTGGCGATTGCAACGCACCGTTCCGTGTGGTCCGATTTCCTATCATCTCTACGTGGCGCCAAATCGGGAGACCGGTGAAATGGCGCAGGCCGCCGTCCGCGGAAGTTAACGGACCATTCCCCGAATTGCTCACAATCCAGGCGAACGGGGTGGTGGCCGCGGCACGGCCACAGCAAATTCCAATTCCAGCCCGGCCCGCCTCACGACCAGAGGAATGGGCCCGCCATTCTCTGCTTGTTGAATCAACCGGTGTATTTCGGACGCGTCATTAACCGGCTGTCCGGCGACTTTGAGGATGATGTCACCCGGCCGCATGCCGGCATCGGCCGCCGGGCTATATTTCGAGACCCGCACAATCTTGAGCCCGCCGCCGACTGGTTCGGAATGGACGGCGACGCCCAGATCTATGCCTTTCGCCGTCGTCGAGTGGTTGTTTTCTCGCGGGCTTCTCAATGTAAGCGTGGATGCGTACGCATCCGTTGACGTTGGCTCGGGACGTTGTTCGGCGGTTGCCAATTCATATGCGAGTTCTGTTACCAGATCGGTGATTTGGGACACTCCTTTATAGTTCAACTTGTCGTAGTCATCGCTTGGACGATGGTAGTCTTCATGGAGGCCCGTGAAAAAATGCAGCACGGGAATACCTCGTGCGTGGAAGGACGAATGATCACTTGGACCGTAGCCGCCGGGAGAACTGCTGATCGGCAACTTGTGTTGTTTTGCCAATCGCGAAACAGTTGATCCAAAGTGCCGAGCTGTTCCAGTCCCGTAGACGGTGAGTTGTTTTCTGAGTCGTCCGACCATGTCGAGGTTCAGCATGGCAACCGTATTTTTCAGGGGAAAGAGAGGATTCGAAACATAATGCTCGCTGCCGATCAATCCTTTCTCTTCCGCAGAAAATGCGATAAAGATAATGCTTCTGCGCAACTGACTGCGGCGGTCCGCGAGGCGGCGTGCGATTTCCAGCATCGCGGCTGTTCCCGACGCGTTGTCGTCCGCGCCGTTATGAATGGCAACCGTCCATGGAGCGAGTGTGCCAAAGCCGCCCATGCCGAGGTGATCGTAATGTGCACCGATGACAACGACCTCGTGTGCGGTTTCATTACGACCATCCAAAACGCCAACAACGTTCTTCAGTGAGTTTGCTTTTTGCTGAATCGATACAGCCCCCGCGACCTCCCAGTCGGGCAGTTCTCTGCTGGCCGGTTTCAGTTCGCGGTCGATCTGTTGTTCCAGGCTGGCAAGATCCCTTTCACCGGCAGTCTTCAGCAGCTGATCGACGAGCTCGCGGTGGCAATGAATGACGGGGATCGGCTGTTGGGAGAGTTGGCCGTGAACGTCGAAATTCATCAGCCGATCATCACCGAAACTGCTGCTTCGCGGGGTCAATCCGCCACTGGCGGCCTGGAGCGCGTCAACCGAGTAACGATCGTTGCAGAAGATAAGCGCTTTGACGCCGTGACGAACGGCATTTGCGATTTTCCGGTCCAGGTAGGCATATTTCGAATTGCGCGTGCCGTCGAACACGCTGGACGGATTATCCTGCTGCGGTTCGTGGCGCAGGACAATAGCAGCTTTCCCGGTTACTTCAATGTTCGCGTAATCGTCGTAGCCCAACGGGCTCGCGGTAATTCCGTAGCCAACGAATACCAGCGGCAATTTGAATTCGCCGGGATGACTGATAGACAGGGGTGTGAAGTCCTTGCCAACTTTAAGGTGTGCCAGCCGTTGGCTGGGGCCGAGAATGGTTAACTCGTTTCCCGCGCCCAGTGCCGGCTCGGTAAAATGTGAGAACCGTTGAAACGGCGAATTATCAAACCGCCTAATATCGAGCCCCGCTGCCGCAAACTTCTGCGCGATGTAGTCTGCGGCCAGATCGATTCCCGGGGTGTAAGTCCCGCGTCCCCCGAGTTGGTCGGATGCGAGAAATTTCAAATCGGTACGTAGTCGTTGATCGGTCGCAGTCTGGCCGAAGTCGAAGTGCTGCGGTCGGGCACTCGCCAAGTTGTTGGCCAGTAACTTTACCTGCCGATCGAATTCCTCTCGACCGCCGGCCTCCTGCTGAAGGGGCAATCGCTCCAGGCGAAAGTCGTAAATTAGCACGCCGACCGCGATTGCCGAAAAGGCGAAGAAAATGAGGACCGTGAATAACGCCTGGTGAAAGCGACGGTTCATGGTTTCCCGTCTGCCTCCGCCTTGGCGGCCTTGAGTTGGGCAAGCAAAGATCGTCCTTCGATATTGC
>JAYZEI010000248.1:0-22743 GCA_036337375.1 Planctomycetota bacterium
CGGTGCTGGATCCGAGAAATATTTTGATGCCGGGCGTACGGTTGGCCGAGCTTAGTTCGTCAACGTTATCCGGCGTGGCACCGATGTAGAATCCATAATTAACGATGGACTTCTTGGCGGCAATCGCGAGTTTTTCATGCAGTCGTTGAACGGTCGTCGTTGTCGGACGCGTATTCGGCATTTCCAGAAATGTCGTCACGCCGCCCTTGGCACAGGCGCGGCTGGCGCACGCCAGGTCCTCCTTGTGGGTCAGGCCCGGTTCGCGAAAATGAACCTGGTCGTCAATGACGCCCGGAATTAAATAAAGCCCCGTGGCATCAATCGTTTCATCCGCGGCCACTGTGGCGGCGACGTCGATGTCGCAGATTTTTGCGCCGTCGATTAAGACCGATACTTGCTCGACGCCGCCGGGCAGCACGACCTGGGCATCTTGAATGAGAGTTTTCATTTTATTCTTGGCTTTGTCAGTTCCTACAGCGGGTCCATCGTACCTTGCCGAAACACCTTTTAACAATCCATCCGGGGCCTTCAAATCTTGCGTATATTTATTTACGAATTTGTGACGGGCGGGGGCTTTTTGCACGATGACGAATTACTGTCCCCGTCCTTGCTCAACGAGGGAACTGCGATGCTCGCCGCGCTGGCAACGGATTTTTCCCGCTTGCCACAGTGCTCGGTCACCGTTTTACGAGACCATCGCATTTCGTTAGATATCGCGGATTGCACGATCCACCCCGTTGCCGCGGCTGACGAAGAACGAAACATGATTTCGCGGATAGCACAGGAGTGTGATTGGACGGTCGTAATTGCTCCTGAATTCAACAGCTTCCTGCTCGACCGCGTCGAACTGGTGGCCTCTGCCGGCGGACGGTTGCTGGGACCGTCGGCTGAAACGATCGCGCTCGCGGCAAATAAATCCCAGCTCGCCAAACAATTCTCACGAGCCGGTGTTCCCACGCCGGACGGTTGTACAATCCATCGCGGTGCGACGGTCCCGGACAATTTCACTTTTCCCGCGGTATTAAAACCGCTCGATGGGGCGGGGTCCCTGAATGTGCAACTTATCCCCAATAAAGCGGCGGCCCGCGAGATCGGCGAAATCGACTTCGACGGGCGTCTCGAACGCTTCGTCGACGGCACACCGGCTAGCGTCTCGGTCTTGTGCGGCCCCAACGGCAATCGCCCGCTGCCGGCGTGCCGTCAACATTTAAGCGACAACGGCCAGTTCACTTATGCGGGCGGGTCCCTGCCTCTGCCGGAAGATCTCGCGACCGAAGCCCGGCGACTTGCCATTGCGGCCGTACAGACGCTGCCCGATCCACTCGGTTATATCGGCGTCGACGTCGTGCTGGGAAATCCGACCGGGGAGGCCTGCGTCATTGAAGTCAATCCGCGGCTGACGACATCCTACGTCGGCCTCCGGGCCGCTTGCCGCCAAAATCTCGCCACCGCGATGATCGCGATCGCTCTCGGACAATCCACAGAATTGTCGTTTCGGCCCGACGGTATTGGATTTGATACTTGCGGCAACACCTGGATCGACTCGACCTCATAGTGAGACGCCTCTCGTGAGTAAAACAAAGCGCTGGTTAGCTCTCGACATCGGCGGTGCGAATCTGAAGATCGCAGACGGAGCCGGATTTGCGGCAACCGAGCCGTTTGCACTGTGGCGACAACCTCACGCATTGGCCGATTCGCTGCACTCCCTGATTTCCGCCGCACCGGCCGCCGACCAGCTGGCCATCACGATGACCGGTGAACTGGCTGACTGCTACCGAACAAAAAACGACGGGGTGATCGCGATTTTGCAGGCCGTCGAGCAGGCGGCCGGTGGTCGCCCCACTCAGATTTACCGCACCGACGGAAGTTTTGCGACCATCGCCGACGCCGTGAGCCGACCCGAGGCGGTCGCCGCTTCGAACTGGCACGCATTGGCCCAATATGCCGGTCGCCTGATAAAACGCGGTGCCGGCCTGCTGATCGATATCGGCTCAACAACAACAGACCTTGTCGGTTTCGTCGATGGAAGTCCGGATATCCGTGCCGCGACGGATACGGACCGGTTAGCGAGCGGGGAACTGCTCTACACGGGCGTATCAAGAACGCCGGTCGCAACCGTCGTCAGCCAACTACCTTATCGCGGTCTGATGTGCAGTGTCGCCCGGGAACTGTTTGCCACGATGCAGGATGTTTACATCACGTTAAGTGATCTGGCGGAAGAACCCGACAATTTCCATACCGCCGACGGCCGCGCCGCAACCAGAGAGGCGTCGCACGACCGACTGGCGAGAATGATCTGCGCCGACCGAAACACCTTTGATTCCGCCGACGCCGCAGCACTCGCACAATTTGCCGCCCGTAGCCAACGTGACGCGATGCTGGCAGCGGCCCGCCGAGTCATCGGCCGGCTTCCACAACCGCCGCAGACCGTGGTCATTTCCGGCGAGGGAGAGTTTGTCGCCCGACGGATCGCGAACGAAGCGGGCAGCGGCGCCGACATCATCGCGATCAGTGAAACACTCGGCCGATCTGTCTCAGTTTGTGCGCCGGCCCACGCCTTGGCCGTTTTGGCCCGCGAAATGAATCCGTGATGCAAATGCGATCTCGTATTATCAAACTCGGCGGCAGCCTGTTGGATCTCGACGACTTGCCGGGGGTTTTTCAGCAGTGGTTGCGTCAACAAACGCCGGCGTGCAATTTGGTCGTCGTCGGAGGCGGAACCCTGGCAGAGCAGATAAGGGCCCTGGACGGCCGACATCAACTCGGCGATGAAATTGCACACGAGTTGGCCGTTGAGGCAATGCGGTTAAACACCCTTGTGATGTCGCATTTGCTGCCGGGAGAAATCGTCGTCGACCCGACAACCATTCCAGAAGATGATCGAGGCCAAACTTTGCTCATTGATCCAGCTGCATTTCTGGCCACCGCAGGCGAATTACGTCACGCCGCGACACCACCCAAAAGCTGGGACATCACCAGCGACTCGATATCCGCACAAGTCGCCCAGGCTTACGGTGCCTCCGAACTGGTACTCCTGAAATCGGCGTTGCCGCTTAATTGCACCACGTGGGAGGAAGCGGCAGAGGGCGGCTATGTGGACCGTTTTTTTCCTTGTGCTGTCCGGAACGTCTCGCACGTGCGGTGCGTAAACCTGCGCGACCCGCAAATGCCGCAATGGCATCCTGCGGCCTCCTAAATTGCCGGTAGATCAGCACGGCTTTGACGATCGTAAGGCCCTCTCCAGCGGCTCTGCTGAAAGTTTTCGTGTACAATAGTTGCACGGTGGTGTTCAAAAACGATACATTGGCTTTTCCGGCGAAGCTTGCTATCCGAAGTTCGGATAACCGAGTTCCGCGAACACAATTCGGCGGTTTGACGGGACTCGTACTCGCAGTTCACACGAATCCCGACATTCAACCGCCCCGATCTTGAGCGAACTTCATGCTGGCCTATCTGATCATTCGCGAAGGAACCAAGTGGACCGACGTTTATCGTCTGGTTCCCGGCCAAGCGGTGACGATTGGGCGGGCCCCAACGAACCACGTCGTTGTCAAAGACGAACGCTGTAGTCGAAATCATGCCGAAATTTTTCTGTCGGGCGACCACTGGATCGTCCGCGATTTGGATAGCCGCAACGGCACGTTCGTCGATGGCGATCGGATGGAGGAAGATTTCACGCTCAAGCCCGAGGACGTTATCCGCATTGGCGGATTTCAAATGAAGTACGTCCACGACGTTTCTAAGGCGTTTCCCGAATCGAGCGGACCACCCGCAAAGGCTGGACCACATGCCGACACGTTGAAGGGTGGCGATCTGGCGAATGATTCGGAGAGTATCTTTGCCAACGATTTCCCCCCACAGATTACACACCGCACCTATAAGACCAAATACCTGACCCCACACGATAACGACGAGGATTCGGGCGTTTCGACAGGTCGCGTGGCAACGGTGCTTTGTCGGCTTGGTTTTCAATTGGCCCGAGCCGAAGATTTGCCGCAATTGGCGGACGTGGCGCTCACCGGCGTCTTTAACGAGACGCACGTCAACGCCGGCGCGCTGCTGCTCTTGCCTCGGGATATCCTGATCGAACGACCATCCGGCGACGACCTGGAAGTTTTTGCGGCCAAAACCACACCCGACGAGACATACCATCGCGTTTCCGATTTCCTCGCCACGACCGTGATGTGCGAAGGCGAAGCGATTCTCGCACGCAATGTCATGGACGACAGCGTACTGGGCGGCCGCGACAGCCAGGGCGACATTTACGCCTCGAGCGTCATCTGCGCACCGATCAGGCGTGACGACCGTGTGCTGGGACTGATTCATCTGTATTCCACAACCGAAGATTTGGTCCCTGATCCGGACGACCTCGAGTTCACGCTGACGGTTGCGGAAAATGTCGGCGTCGCCCTGGAAAACTTAAGCCAGCGGGCTACGTTGGCCAACAACCTAAGCCATATTCAGGTTGAAAATATCCAGTTGCGTGAACGACTTGCCGTCGAGAGCGAAATCATCGGCGACAGCCCCGCGATGCGAAAAGTCGAGCGTGAAATTGCCAACGTGGCGCCGAGTCGTACAACGGTGCTGATCTGCGGAGAGAGCGGTGTCGGCAAGGAGTTGGTTGCTCGTGCACTCCACTATTCGAGCCCCAGACGCAAACGGCCATTTGTCTGTTTAAATTGCGCCGCGCTTTCAGAATCGCTCCTGGAAAGCGAGTTATTCGGGCACGAGAAAGGCGCCTTCACCGGAGCTACCGACCGCAAGGTCGGAAAATTCGAGGCGGCCAACACCGGGACGCTGATGCTCGATGAAATTGGCGAAATGAGCCCGTCTATCCAGGCCAAGTTTCTCCGCGTGTTGGAAGGCCACCCGTTCGAGCGCGTCGGAGGGAGCGAGCAAGTTACGGCGGATGTCCGCGTGATCGCCGCCACGAATCGTGATCTTGAAAAAGAGGTCGCCGAAGGCGTATTTCGGAGCGACCTGTATTACAGGCTGGCCGTGGTCGAAATTGATGTTCCGGCAATGCGAAAGCGACCGGGCGACATCCTGTTGTTGGCCGATCATTTTCTGCGGAAGTTCAACGAGGAAATTGGCCGCCGATTGCGGGGCTACACTCAGGAAGCCCTGGACACGCTGATGCAATACCGCTGGCCCGGCAACGTCCGTGAGTTAAAAAATGTTGTCGAAAGCGCGGTCGTTCGTGCCCGGGGTGACTATATCGATCTGGAAGATCTGCGGCTCTCAAAGTTGGCCACCGCCGGCGATTCCGAGCATGAATTGGACAAGCCGGAAGAGTACGAGCCGCGATCGATCGCCGACGTCGAACGGATACACATTCTCTCAACGCTGCGGGCAACTGGATGGAACAAGAGCCGCGCTGCGGGAATTCTGGGCATCGAACGGTCAACGTTGGACCGAAAAATTCGCCGCTACGAACTGACTGAACATCAGTCGGCGCCGAGGTGACCGACCTCGCGGGTCGGCGGATAGAAGTTTGCGAGTCGCTTAGGCGAGACACCAAATCGTTCGGCCAGCAGCAGCATCCAGTTTCTCAGCGTCTGCCGCGCGACGCCGTGGTGCTGCCAGCGCCTGGAACTGACGTGCAGCGGCCCCGGCAACAGGACAATCAAGCCGCGACGCCGCAACCGCCGCAACAGGCGGACATCTTCCATCAGCGCCACATCCGGAAACCGGCCGATGGACTCAAAAACATCACGGCGGACGTAAATACCCTGGTCCCCAAATGGCAATCGGAACAGGCGGATCCGCATCGCGTTGCCCCGCTCCAACCAGCGATAAGCCCTGGCGACCCCGTCAATCTGTTGCACAAAGCCACCTGCTACGATCTCTCCATTGGTCATCGTTTGGCAGATTTGCGAGATGGCGGCGGCCTCAAGCCAAGTGTCTGCGTGCAAGAACAACAACACGTCTCCGCTGGCCACCGCTGCGGCCGCATTTTGTTGGACCGCGCGACCCGCTGGCGTCTGAATGAGCCGGCAGGCCAACCGACGTGCAACCCGAACGGTATCGTCACGACTGCCGCCATCACTAACAATGACTTCGTTTGCCCCCGCCAACCACGCACGATCGATCGCCGAGGCGATCCGACTCCCTTCATTCAAAGTGGGAATGATGACCGAGACCTTCACGGAAAGAACCTCAGGCGAGAGATACAGCGTTCAAGACTTCCTCGAGAATTCGTCGGTTCGTCGCGATGCCTTCGCCGCCGTGAATGGTCGGCTGCCCCTTCCAGTCCGTGAACGTGCCCCCGGCCTCTTCCAGAATCGGCTGCAGGGCCGCGGCATCCCACACGTTCAGCTGCGGATCAACCATCACGTCCGCGCGACCGGTGGCCACTAGCAGGTAGCCGTAACAGTCACCCCACGTACGCGAAAGTTTAGCCGCCTGCTGCAGGTTGAGATAAGCCTCCTCGCGCCCCAGATCATAGAACGTCCGCACGTCCGTAGTAAGAAACGTGGCATCGGCAAGCTTCGTACAATTCGACACGTGAGCCCGCTGAGGTTCGTCGTTCCCGCGTAAATACCAGCTACCTTGGCCGACAGAGGCATAAATGCACTCTCCCAGGGCGGGAAAATTCATGACTCCCAACACGGCACGCTCGCCCAACGTTACGGCGACAAGATTACCGTACAACGGCACGCCCGATACAAAAGATTTTGTACCGTCGACGGGATCGAGAATCCACCGGTAACCCGATGTTCCGGGCCTGTCGTCAAATTCTTCCCCGACGATGCCGTCAGCCGGAAAAGCAGATTCAATGCGACGCCGTAATAATTGCTCAGCTTCCCGATCCGCGATCGTAACGGGCGAATCGTCGGGTTTCCAATCAACCGTCACTTCGGAAGATTGAAAGTAATCGACGGTCAATCGACCGGCTTCGTCCGCTATCCCGCGGGCGAATTCGAGTCGCTTATTGAGGTCTGTTTGGCCGCTCATCTACCGAACTCCGCGATCGCCTTCAATCAGCTGTGTCTCAATGCGTTGATCTCGTCGTCATACGCACCAATCACTTCTTTTCGACGCAACATGCCTAAAATCTTCACCTGATCATTTTGATCGACGACCGGTATTTCATCAATGTTCTTTTGCGTAAACCGCCGCAGCGCCGTGTGAAGGTCGTCGTCCGGCGTAACGGTCAATACCGGTGTCGTTGCAATATCCGCTGCTACGATGAGAGTCTCCGCGCCGGTGCCTTGCAACACACTACGCACATCACGTAGCGAAAAAACACCGACCAAGCAATTTTCTTCATCCACGACTGGATAATACGATGTGTCGGCGCGTGTTACCAAACGACGAATCTGGCTAAGCGGCGTCTCCTGTGGCACAAGACAAGCAACGTTGCCCTCCCGATAAACATCCCGCACGTGAATTCTCGCCAACACGTCCACGACAAAGTCGCCCAAATGGGCGGGGCTATCGATCATCGCTGTCACCTGCTCCTCGTAGAGTTTCCACCGCGATGAGAGGATCGCCGCCGTCAGAATACTGACCAGCATCAACGGCACCAACAAGTCATAGGAGTGCGTCATTTCACAAACCATCAAAAGGGCCGTCAGCGGAACCTTCGCCACCCCGGCAAAAAACCCGCCCATGCCAACCAAAACGTAGGCGCCGGGCTGGGGGACACAGTGTGCGCCAAATATCGCCTGACAGCCCCATCCGTAAGCGCCGCCCAACATCGCTCCGATGAACAACGACGGTGCGAATACCCCGCCGCTACCGCCGGATGAAATTGTCGCGCTGGTGGCGATAATCTTCGTCAGTGCCAGGACAGTCATCAGCACCAAAATGTTCGTCAACTGGGAACCGTCGGCGTCGGCCAAGGTCCCGGTCGCGTCTCCAAATTCTCCGTCGATCAGTTGCTGAATCCATCCATAACCTCCCGCCATGACATGCGGAAAACCGAGCGCAATGAGCCCCAGAAAGAAACCGCCGATTGCAGGCTTGTACCGATTATGAATCCGCAGCCGACGAAATACTTTGTCACGCATGCCGTAAAACACGGACACGTAGATAAAGCCAAAGATGGCGCAGACGACGGCAAACATGACGTAAAACGGCAATTCAATGGCACCGTGAAATTGCAGCACCGTTTCCGGGTTACTGAAAGCGAATCCCGTTCCATGGATGTGCGTGTAAACGGAATAAGCGACAACCGAAGAGATAACGGCGGGGATGAACGCGGCAAATTCCATCGAGGCGCTGGCATAGAGAACCTCGACCGTGAATAGCGCGCCGCCCAACGGCGCTCGAAATATCGCGCCGATGCCGCCTGCCGCGCCGGCCAGCATCAATTGCCGCCGCTCCCAATCGGTCAAATTGAGCTTGTCGGCGAAAAAAGAACCGAAACCCGATCCAATTTGTGCGATCGGACCTTCACGGCCCGCGGACCCCCCGCTGCCAATCGTCAACAGGCTAGCGATCGCTTTGACGAGAGGAACTCGGGCGCGGACTTTTCCCTTTTGACGGTGAAAGGATTTGATCATCGCGTCGCTACCGTGTCCTTCTGCTTCGGGCGCAACACCATATACCAACAGGCCGCAGAGCAATCCGCCGAGGGTCGGCACGAGCAGTACGTAGAACGGATTGACCGAAATCGATGCCGCAGCGGCAACCTCGTTTGCTCCGCCTTCAGAGCCCGCCGGAGGGGGGATGTATTCGACATGTTGGACGAGACACAATTCCTGCAGCAGGTCCATCAGGGACGAAAACGCCGCAGCGCCCAAACCGGCCACGACACCAACGCACGCGGCCAGTATCAGAATCTTGCCTGATGATTCCAGGTCAAAAACGACACCAAGTTTCGAAGTGATGCGCCGAATCATGGGGAACCGCTATCCTGCCGTACACATCGGGTAAAGCGATCCAATCTAAATGCGGCGCCAAGCGTTAGCAAGGATTGAAATTCCAAAGTCACGACAATCCGCCAGTTACTCGCAAATTCTGCTTAACCGATTCAACCCGCAAGCTCGTTTGCCTCACCGCGATTTACGAGATATGGTTTCAGGACGCTGCATTGTACTGCCCCTGCTAACATCTGCATTGGTCGAAAACAAAAGAGGAGATTTCCATGTCGCAAAGTCTAGAAGCCCCCACCGCACCGCTCAGTGACGCTTTTGTCGACCGCCGCAACACACAAACGGATTCTAGCTTCCCCAATGCCGAACGGCGACAGTTTGCCAATTCACATTCGGAACTTTCACCGGATGCCCAGGAATTGGCGAGAGCCATCGACGAATACAAACTGCGGCACCGTCGACGCTTCATTACGTATGAAGAGATGCTCGGCGTAATCTCGGAACTTGGTTACTCAAAGTAGCACATCCCCTCCGCAGGGGTTACCGCCGGCTTCGCCCCGCGTCACTGCCCCCCGCGGAACAGCGGCTCGCTAAGTTGATCATTGGTGACGATGCCGAGCGTTCTGCCCTCGTGGTCCACGACTTTTGCCAGCGTTTCGTCGCTCGCCTGCATCTGCATTAGCGCTGACAGGTGGGTCCATGTTGAAGGAATCTCGATCAACATTCGAACCTCTCCAACTTGAACGGAATTATCCAAATAAAGATCGGGTACAAAGACATATCCCAGCAATTCCCCCGCCGCATCTTTGCCGCAGACTGGAACCGCAGCCGAGTCGTGCTGACGGGCAACGCGGAGCACGTCAGCCCTAGACGCGCCCTGGCTGATCACGGCTGCCTGGTCCAGCGGTGTAATGAATTCCGTAACGGCTTGGTTGGCGACCGCAAAAATTCCCTTTGCCATCATCCGCTGGCTGGGCCGGAGTAATCCCGCCACGTGGCCCTCGTCCAGAACCAACGCTAGTTCTTTGCGTGCCAGGCGGCGCTGCAACCGTTGGGGCGATTCGCCGGCCAGCCATTCCAGCAACTTGCTCAGCGCCCAGAGCAAACCGCTGAACGGCAAGAATAACAACGTAAACGACAAGAATACCGGGCTGCATACCCGCAGCAGCATGGTCGGTGCGTGGTAAAAAAGGTTTTTTGGCAGTAACTCACCGTACACAAACAAAATCGGCGCGATCATCACCGGCGCACACAACTCGGCTGTCACGCTGCCGTGAAACAGATGTCCTACGGCGAGAACGACCGCCGCCGACGTCATGTAGTTTGCCAGATTGTTGCCGATCAGAGTCGTCGCCACAAAAAGCGATGGATAATTGGTCAACCACAACAAAACTCGAGAGACGCGGTCACCCGCCAGCGAATCGATTAGCAGTCGGATTCGCGGAACACGGTAAAATCCCGTTTCGCTGCCGCTGAAAAACGCGCTGAGCAACAACCCGCTCAAGAACAGTCCGACCGCCAGCCACATCATCTGCGGCCTCCCCGCCGGTCGGCAAATGTCAATTCGATCGTCATTTGCCCGCGGTCCGGCACATCGATCACCTTGAATTCAAACGGTCCCCAGTGACTGGTATCGCCCGGTCGCGGCAACCGGCCGAGTGATTCCACCACAATACCCGTGACGGTAATACTGCGACTGACGGGCAGGTCGACTCCAAAGTAGCGGCCCAGGCGGCGAATCGTGGTCATGCCCGTAATGTGCCAACGCCCCGGCGCGGCGATCTGAATCGGTTCCTGATTCAATAGCCGTTCGCTGCGGCTAGCATCGTAGGCAAAGATCGTGTCAATAATGTCCTCCAACGTCAGGATGCCGATCGTTTCGCCGAATTCGTTAATGACCGCCGCAACCTTCCGCTGCTGATCCCGCATTTGTTCCAGCGCATCACTGACCGTCGTCGACCAGGGCACGTAAAATACTTTCTCGGCGTGCAGTTCGAGGTTTTCAGACGGCAATTTAGAGACACTGCTCAACGGCACGGCCGCCGCAATTTCCTCACTGCCTTCTTCCGTCACCAAGACATAACCGCTACGCAGTGTCCGGCCTTCAAGATCGTTAATTGATACGGGCGGACGAAACGACAAGAATTGCATTCGGGGCCGCATCAGTTCATCGACGCGGATCGTCGACAGCGTGACAATATTTTGCAGCACGGTCTTTTCTTGTTGCAGCAGTGCCGCGTCCGTGGTCGACACTTCGACCGCCCGCTCCAAATCCGCCACTTCGAGATACGCCTCCGGCTTGAACCGCGGCCAAATGACCCGTCGCGATGCATCGTTGGCGAACCGCAGCGCCGGCATAATCGGGTCGATGGCCCGCACCAGTCCGGCCAATGGAACACTGACCCAGGCGGCTAAAAATTTTGACCGCAGGACGCCGACCGTCTTTGGCAACATCTCGCTGAAAAAAATGAGAATCAACAAAGATCCAATGGCAAATAGCCCGGCGACCTGCGCGAAGCCCTCGCGTTGTAGTTGCAAACTCGTCATCGACGCGATCGCAAAATACACAATGTTGATCAGCAGGTTCCAAAACAGGATGGCCGTCAACAAGCGATCCGAGTCGCCCAACAGCTTGGCGGCAAGCCGCTGGGCATGGCTTCCCGCGGCAAGCTGCTCGCGGTCCCGGCGGCTCAAAAAGAACAGCGCCGCCTCGCTGGAGGAAAAAAAAGCAGAGCAAAAAATTAGCACCACCATGGCGATCAGCCACGGCAGGTATTCAATCCACACTTTAGATCAAATTCCCAAATTTCGACTCAGTGTTCGGTTGTCCGCCCCGACGTCAAATCAAATTCAGAAATCGCTGGAACCAGCATTGCCAACGTCGCAAAAACATACGTTGCAGATGCCACCAGAAACGGTCCCAACGTCTGCGCCTGAAAGAAACTGGTGATGGCCCAAAACGTCAAAAACGGACATGAAAAGGCGGCCCACAAGATGGCCGATGACGCATTTCTCGCACCGAGCAAAATGTATAAACCGATTCCGCCGCCAAGCATAAATGCCAGAAATGGCGCCAACTGATAACCAAACGAACCGCTAAACGCCATCATGATCCGCATGCACGTCCAAATCCCCACGAACAAAAAAAACACCGTCCCCAGGCTCGTCGCAATAGCGACGCGACTGTTTTTGTGAACCAGACCGCAATGGATACCCAATACGCCGACGAAGACATTCATCACCAATAGCCCGGCCACCAGATACGTGGTGTTTTCCATGCTGACCGCACCGCGACTCCACAGGTAGACGCCCAAAGCAACCGGCAACACGACCATTTCTTTCGTATTATAAAAAACGCCGCCAAGTTTGCCGAAGACAAATTCTTTAGGCGATACATCCGTAACCAGCAGTAAGTCCAATGTCTTCCCGTCGCGCTCCGTTGACAGTGAAGTGACGGCCTGCGTATTGATCAACACTAAGCTCAAAAGAAAGAACGCCATGGATACAATCGTCAGGCCGAAAACATCCCTGACATTCATCGACGCCGCCCCCATAAAGATCACCGCCGCCAGGCACCAATAAGCCGCACGAATGATCAGAGTCCTGCGGCCGTAAGCCCGCGTTCGCACTTCGCGCCAGAGGATGGGATAGTCCCACACACGGCGGGTAGGCTGCGCCACTGCCGGCGTCGCATCATCCCGCTTTGCGACTTCGCCCACCCCGGCAGATCGAGCCGTTCCCTCACCGGTTCCCGACCCTCGTCCGCTCCGCAGTTCGCGGGACGGATTCCAGAGTCGCACCCTCCAGATTGCAATGGAATTCAGCAACACGGTCACCAACGCGGCGACCAGCAGAAAGGCGGTTTCGGGCTGCCACACACGCCTAAAAGGTCCGGCCGAGACGACTTCGGGTGCGGACGCCTCCAGCACCACGCGCCAGGGACTACAGGCCGCCGCCGCTATTTGCCAATCGCCGCCCGCCAGCGGATTTTGAGCCGACGCAAAGGCAACGATTTCGCAAATTCCAATCCAAAACACCAGCGCGAGCACCGTTAACGCCAACGCCTGAAATGACTTCTCCCGCCAGAGGGCAAGCGTCGAACCCAGGCTGCCGGCAGCCAGGGCTGCAAAAAACGTCACCGCAAACACCTGAAGTATTCGCCACAATTCAACGCCGCCCATCAGCGTCAGGCCGACGAACAACGGCAGAGCTGCGAACAGCAGGACAAAGACGTTCAGCAAACTCGCCAACAGCCTGCCCAGTACAATTTCGCAATTGGACAAATCCGTCATCAGCAGCAAGACCAATGTGCGGCGTTCCTTTTCCTGGCTGACGCTACTGGCGGTGAATAACGCGGAAAAGAAAACCGCCAGCGCCATCTGCAGCGGCGCTAGAATTTGAAATAGCCCGGTGCTAAACCTCGCCACGTCGCCGATGTCGCGCAGCAACTGCGTACCGGTCAAGACCAGCCAGGCCGTCATCATTAACATCAGCAGCCCGAAAACATAAACCGAGCGCGCAACGTAATGCTTTGGCCGCCTCGGCGCGGTTGCAAGTTCGCGAATAAGTACCGGACCAATAAACAACCGAAATACTCTTCGAGACTATGGGAGTTGGCCACTACCTCAGATTATCTACGCAGGTTGAATCAAAATCGCTCACATTACCAGCACGTCGACTCCAACCGGACGACCGTCGATTTCGCGTCGACGACAAAGCAACGCGCGACCGGCGGGCGTCGGCCCGATCGGCGACTCGATTGGCTCGACGGCACCCTACGGCCAAAACAATCGGGCAACGCATACGACCATTCTAAAGAGAATCCGGCCAACGGGTCCACCGCTGCTTAACGCCGAGAGTTAGCAGCGCGCATAAAAAAGGTCACGATAAGTCGTTCCGTCGCCTTATCGTGACCTCTATCCTGATGACGCAATTGCGCATTTACCGCCCGCGGTGGTTGGGTGGTACTGCTGATATCGACTTCCGCAAATCATCGGCTCTAGCTGTTTTTGCTGGAAAGTCGTAACGTGCTACCCCCGCTCACAATACGCACAAAAAAAGGGCGGTACCGCTGGGGTTCCGCCCTTCAATTACCTCGCTCGACGCCGCTCCGCACTCCCCAGTAGGATTGAGGCCGGGCGAGACCAATATTAAAAGTTTATCGATTTTGCAGGTAATTCGGCTGCCTGTGCAACTCTGCTGGGACTGCCCAAGGCCGCCAATTACGGGCCTGCGTCGCCGGGTCGGCGGGAACCGCATCCGCCGGAATGGGTTCGATCTCTTCCGGTGCCGAATTCGTATCTGCCGGGGCTTCCTCGTAATAAACCTCTGCACCCTGCTTGCAACCGCAGCAACCGCCCAAACGACATTTTGCCCCACGGCACTTCGGCAGGCAGCACTTCGGTGCCCATAATTTTTGTGCACCACACTTCAGCGTCCGATATCCCCACCAGAGTGGCACCGTCACCGTACTTAATTTAATCTTCTTACAGCCGCCGCATTCCGGCACACATCGATGGCAACTGTGTTTCGCAGGCGCACATCGTTTCGCAGACGCACATCGTTTTGCAGGCGCACATCGTTTTGCAGGCGCACATCGTTTTGCAGCCGTACATCCGCATTCGCCGTGACCGTAAAGGTGCCCGCGATTGAGGTTATGAAGCGAGTTATGACCGACCCACATCGCCCGAAAATCGGGCCCGCGATGCGGAACGCCCCCAGCGGGCATCAACGCTGGTGCCGTAAAGTTATGCCCGGGATAGCCCGAAAAAACCGCATTTCGGCTCGCCCAGTGAGTGGGTTGCCGGTGATCGGAAATCACAGTGGCATCATCTTCGGAGAAAAGCCCGCCGGCCTCGCTGGTCCCGATTAAACAACTCAAAATCAAAATTGCTGCGGGGATAAACTTTTTCATTTTCCGTCCTCCTTTAATTGCTCGCCGCGGGCCATTCGGTTCCCACGCCAGTTCGAGAATCTCAATTGTGATAATGCGGCCGCACGACCCTCCGAAAAACTAGCGCCGCGGTGCCGCTGATGTGGAACTATTGAAACATTGCTTGCTTGCGGTGTTGTGCAAACGCAACCGCTACATTTTTTCAAAGTTCACAGCCCCCGCGAATCGTTATAATCGGACTCGCTCCTACGGGGCATAACAAACGGCAACCATCACAGAATTAAATGCAATTCCTGACCTTGGTCGGCACATCCCTGTCGGGGACAACGTTCGTCCTGATTTCCGCCGCTATTGGGTTGTTCGCCGGTTTGTGGTGCGCCAGACCATTGCTGCAGGGCACCACGCTGCTCGAGCCCTGGGCCTGGTCGCTGGTCAGTCTGGTCTCGGTTTTGGCCGTGGAAGTGCTGGAGGAATCGGTCTCCCCCCGAGGCACCTCACCTCCTTATTGGCAGCCGCTCATCAGGTACGTGGCGTACCTAAGCACTTTCTGCCCACTGGCGGCTCTGCTCGGAGCAAGAAGGCCGCAAAATCGCGAGTGGAAATATATCGTCTTTGCAATGTGGGTTGTCCTGGCGACGCCAGCCGCCTCGACAATGATGTTTCCTCAGGCTGAATTTGCGGCGGGCGGCGTCTGGACGTGGCTGTTGCTGATACTGCTTTGCCTCAACCTGGCCAACTACCTGCCCACCAAGTTTTGGCTGGCCTCTATCCTGTTCGCAGCCGCTCAATTCGTGCTGCTACACGAACACGTTGCCATTTTGAATTCCAGCGCATTCGTCAAAGTTCTATTCGCCAACGTCTCCATCAGCGAACGATTGGCCTGGGCGATTTGTTTAACCCTGGCGGCCGTCGCCACCGCGTTTGCCTTTCACCGGCCGTTCACCCGGAGTGCGGCAACGGCGGGCATCGACCGTGTGTGGCTTGACTTTCGGAACAGCTATGGTGCGGTTTGGGCGCTGCACATTGCCGAACGTTTCAATACGGCAAGTCGCGCCGCCAACTGGAACATAATCCTGCAATGGAACGGGCTGCAACACCCGCCAAACCGGGACGGGCCGCAGCACGACGACGAAGTGGCCGCCGCAATCGAACAATCCTTACGCAACTTGCTCCGTCGATTTGTTGCCGGTGAGTGGATCGACGCGAGGCTCGAATCGCAATGATCTCGCCGGCGACACGGCGTACAAATGACCCTTTCTCCAGGCGAGCTGACGATGATCTACATATTTTTAAAAAGGCTTCTGCAGCCGTTTCTGTTGTTCTTTATTTTCGCGGTGGCCGCAAATTGGAATTTATGGCGCAAGCGTACGGAAACCCGCCGGCGGTTGGCGTGGGTCACCACTCCCTGGCTCGCCCTCTATTTGTTTTGCACGCCCGCCGTTTCCTACCTGGCATTGGGCACGCTCGAATGGCAATTCCCTCCCACCGATACCGTCCCGGACGACGCGGAGGCGATCGTCGTGCTCGGCGGCGGAATTCAACCGCCTGACGAGATCCGGAAACGTGCCGTGCTTGGAAACAGCACCATGTACCGCTGCCTGCACGCCTACAGCCTTTATCAAACTGCGCCTCGACCGGTCTTGCTATCCGGCGGTCGGGTCGATGCCCACCGTTCGGGGCCGACGCTGGCCGAGGCCATGAGCAGCTTCCTGTCGGAGCTCGGAATCCCTCAGCGGCACCTGATCCTGGAGAACAAGTCGAGATCGACCTACGAAAACGCAATCCACTCGGCGGCGATTCTTCGGCGGCGACAGCTCACAAAAGTGGTCCTGGTCACGGACGCCACTCATCTGGACCGCAGCTTGGCCTGCTTTGCCGCGCAAGGCATCGACGCCAGCCCGTCGGGCTGCCGTTACCGCGCGACGAAATTTCGCTGGTCCCCTTTCAGCTTTTTGCCGAATCCGACTGCCGCCCAAGGCAATCAGGATGTCTTCCACGAATGGGTCGGCACGTTTTGGTACCGGCTGCGCGGGAGAATCTGATACCGAGTTGTTGTTTTTTGCCGTGGTGGTCATACTAAGCGGAACGCAGGGCCGCAAATTTAATTCCCATGTCGAATCCGCCCGATGCACAACATAACGATCGCACGCCGGAATTGACTGGCCGCGAAGTCGGTGAGTATCGCCTGCTTCGACGGTTGGGTCGCGGCGCGATGGCCGAAGTTTATCTCGCCGACCAGGTCTCGCTGGATCGCCATGTCGCGATCAAAGTCCTCAAGCCCGAACTCGCTCGCGACGACACCTACGTCCGGCGATTCCAGATGGAAGCCCGTGCGGCAGCGGCTTTGGTTCACGGCAACATCGTCCAGATTTACGAGGTCGGCAATGCGGACGGCCTGCATTTCATCGCCCAGGAATACGTCCAGGGCCAGAACCTCTCCGAGTTGTTAAAGCGAACCGGTCCGCCGCCGCTGGCGGTTGCCGTTGACATTATTCGGCAGGCCAGCGCCGCGCTGGCCAAGGCGGCCGAACAAGGAATCGTTCACCGGGATATTAAACCCGAAAATTTGATGATGGCGACTTCCGGAGAACTGAAGGTCGCCGATTTCGGTCTCGCCCGACTCACCCAGACCCCCGAACAACTCAAGCTGACGCAGGTCGGCGTGACGATGGGTTCGCCGCTGTACATGAGCCCCGAGCAGGCCGAAGGCAAACAACTCGACCCGCGGTCGGACATCTACTCGTTGGGGGTCACCTGCTATCAGATGCTCGCCGGGCACCCGCCGTTTTCGGGAGACACGCCGCTCGGTGTCGCGATGAAGCACCTGAAAACGGAGGCCGATTCCCTGGAAGACCTGCGACCCGACTTGCCGGCCGCTTTATGCCGGATGGTTCACAAGATGTTGAATAAAGCGCCGGCGGACCGCTATGCCAACGGCATGGAGATCATCCGTGATTTACGACAGCTGAACATCGAGGGCGAATCCGGCGACTGGCTGGCTGACTTGCAGCGGTTCTCGCTCCCCGAAACCATCGCCCAGGATGCCTCGCGGGCGACATCCCGGCCGCTGGCTGCCGTGATGCAAAAGAGCACGACCCAGAAACGGCTGACCTCACAGCGATTATTCTGGGCCGGACTGTCCGCTGCGTTTTTCTTTGGCATCATCATTGGCTGGCCGCGAACCGAGCCCTCGCTTCTGGAAAACGCCGCCGATTCGCTTCCCCCGGTCCAGGCGATGGTATCCGCCGAACAACAGTACAACTACGCCATGCTCCGCGACAGTGAAGCAGCGTGGAAACGGGTGATTGAGTTATTTCCCGAGAACGAACGTTACGTCCGGCTGGCCCGCAAACAATTGGCTGATCACTATCTGGTGCGCGACCGGTTTTTCGAGGCGCTGCAGATTTTTGAAGAATTCGAGCATCTCGGCGAGTCGGAGCCTGAGTATCTCGCTTACGGACTCGCGGGCCAGTTTGTCATCCTGTCGTTGGACGGCGAAAAATCAATGGCGGCAAAAAAGCTGACGCAGTTGTGGCCGCATCGAAACAAGTTACAGCAGTTCGATCCGAGCCTGACGCGGCAAGTGTATCAACTCGCCCGCAAAAATTACCAGTTGCACGACCAAGCAAAAGATCGGGAACTTGACGACTGGTTAAAAAGCCATCTCAACAACCCCCTGGGCGAAAACAGCAACGGTGCTTGACCGACCGGACCACCGGCACTAGACTCCTCTTTCCGGTCGTTTGACGTTAAGCGAGAGAAGTGTCACGGCAACTCACCAAGCCCCCTTCGTCTAGTGGCCTAGGACGTCGGATTCTCAGTCCGAAAACAGGGGTTCGATTCCCCTAGGGGGTACTTCGCAGTCTGGCACCGAGTCGCACACTAACGCATCGGGCAGCAAAATAGCTCGGCTTTGCCGGGCTTTTTTCGTTTCTTGCGAGCCTTTGCGAGACTGTGCGGCAGGATGCTGTGCCGGATTCTGTGCCGCTGTTGTGCCACTTTCTGCATACACTGTGCCGGATTCTGTGCCGCGCACCGCGTCGTTGTAATGATCATCGGTCACTTGCAAATAGTGTTTCTCTGCGATGGCCGCGGAATTGCCAATCCATTCGCAAACAACGTGCAAGGGGAATCGGCCAGCCAGTTCTGTTTGCCGACTTGCCCGCAGGTTATGAAACAGCTTCGGCCAGGCCTTCACGCCGGCCCGTTTGATAATCCGCAATAGTTGGGTTCGCAGGTTAGCGTTCTCCTTGCGATATCGCGTGATGATGTGTTCAGTTCCCGGCTCGGCTTCGTCAAACACCGCTTCCAGGTAGGGCCGCAGTTCGGGGAACAGCGGGATCACTCGAGTTTCGCCACCGGCATGATGCTCGGTCTTAGGGCTTCGTATCGTGATACGATTGTGTTCCCAATCTACATCGCCCCATGTCAGACTTAGGTGTTCCGATGGGCACCGCAGGCCACCGTATCGGCTAAGGGCTATGATCAGCCGCCATTGTGTATCGGGGCAGGCTTCAATCACCCTCTCAATGATCGCCGTTGTGACGAAGTATTCCCGGCTCGCATTCACTTGGGCCGGCGTGGAAAGGTCCGTGAAGGGATTCTCGGCTATCAATCGCTTTCGTAGGGCAGCGCGGAAGAATTGCTTCGCCCTCTTCACATCGCGGCTTACCGTTGCCGCCGATAGTTTCTTCAGTAAGGCTTCCCGCCATTCGTCGGCGTCCCCCGGAGTGATTTCGGCCAGTAGCCGTTCCCGTCCAAAATAATCGAGCAGGTGTTTGCGGGTCACTCCATAATTGCGTAGCGTATTCGGTTTCAGGTTAGCTCGCCCCTTAATGTAGGTATCAAGAAACGTTCCTAGCGTTTTGGGCAGTGCTTCCCTCACTCGCGTGGGTATTAGGCCAACCGCAGCCAATTTGTCCGCTAGCATATCGGACACTTCGGCAACCCACCGGGCCGTTTCACCGTCCCATCCACAACCAGACGTGGCAGCGGCAACAAGGTTTTCCACCTTCACTTTGATTGCTTCCGCAGCACGCTGCGGAATCTTGCCAAGCCGAATCGTCTTTCGCTTCCCGTCGGGGGCCACAAACAATATTCGTCGCCGCCCATTCTTGTCTTTGCCGATACTCGCCATCAGATCATCTGCCTTTCTTTGCCGGTTTGTGGTCCATCACGATCCGCAGCCCGAGAAACTGACCGAGTCGGTCCAGCGACAGTCGCCGCTTTTCAGCCTCTCGCTTGGCCATTTCCGAATTGTACTTACTACTTGTCTTTTTGTCTGGTAATGGTGTTGCCATCGTTGACGGGCCCATTTTCTATTAACACATTATTTAGATTTTCCGGTTGAAGCCGATCACTTTTGTACGGCGAGATCCATTGCGGCCTAACTCCTTCCTCTTCGCCTATGATCGGCGATCCACTGCTGCAGATCGGCGAAGTCATAACGCACACACCGCCCGATGCGGACGTGCGGTATCTCACCGCTTGCGGTCAGGGCCCACAGCTTGCGGGGGCTGATGGAGAGGGACTCGGCAGCCTGTTTGGGTGTGAGCAGTAGGGCTGGGGTAGGGGTGCTACTGTGCATCGCTCACCCCCTTTCGCGTCGGTCGGCATCGAGACATCTGTACCTTGCCCCCCATTCGTTCCAGTTCGTCGCGCACTCGGGCCGCTTCCTGGAAGTCGTTCGTTTGCCACGCATGCATCAGCACTGAGAAAAGTGCTACGATCTGCGCGGTATGATCCCGTTCGCCATCAGAGAGTTTGGCTGTCATTGCCAGTCCTTTCAGGAAAGAAAAATGTGGTCCTGAAAGACCAACCATGTTGCGCTAGCGTTGCGCTACGAAATCTGAAAATACTGCGTTTTACCGCACGAAATTCCGAAAAACGTTGCGCAAAACGTTGCGCGCAACGCTGCAATGGGTTGTCTCAATCATCCCAATCGCGTTCCGCCGGATCATCCGAATAGGCTTCTACGCCCCGCTGACCAGATTTAGAATCGAGCGTGATATGACCTCGGCGTCGGTCGCCCTTTGGTGATCGAGCCAGTGCCGCTGCAATTTTGTATTCCTTGCTTCTCGACAGTTGACCTGGGTGTATCTCCACCTGCTCCGCGATTTCAGCATTCGACCATTCCGGATGATCTTGAATTAGCAGCATCGCTTCCGCCAGCCATTGCCTCTTTTCCACTTTCCGGCTTGGCGTCTCGACCCCCTCAGCAACGCTTGTTCCCGCGTCCAGTTGTTCAGGCGGCTGGCCGTTTTGGGAAACACCAAGATCGCCT
Organism: Planctomycetota bacterium; assembly: GCA_036337375.1. GTDB lineage: Bacteria > Planctomycetota > Planctomycetia > Pirellulales > UBA7805 > JAYZEI01. The sequence continues at coordinate 20,999 of JAYZEI010000248.1, forward strand.
CGCACTCGCTCTAGGTACCCTTCCCGAAGAATCTTGAGGTCGCCTTCAGACAACTCATCAACTCGACACTTCCTTACGCTGCATTCCGTGCCCACAAGTGATAATTTCGGAAATGTGTCGTCATCGCAGATGCGAACTTCATTTCCGTCGCCTTGGTCATCAATGAACGCGTCGTTTATGGCGGCGAGAAGCACATACATTTCGGTGAGGGGTGGGTTAACCGGAACAATCGACGGTTTGTCGTTAAGGTACACCCGCGACTCAGATTCCTGAGCTCCTACTTCGACGGGCTCTCTTTTGGTTGCGTCAGACTCATGTTCCGCCATGCGATTTCGCCAACGCTCCAGCCGCTCAGGTTCAGCGACAAGCCGTTGGATCTTCGCCACCAACGGTTTCAAAAAACTCGGAAGTGCCATTTTATCTCCTGCCTGTCATCACCGGCCGCGGCTGGCGGCTGAGCACCAACCCGCCCGTGACGATCATTCGCCAGGTGTACGGCCCGGCTGCCCGATTTGTGCCACACATTCTATCAAGTTTTCGGCCAATCACGTTTTCGTCGCAGTCATCACGGACCGGTGGCGATCCGACAGGTGTGTACTGAGCTGATGTATGACTGCGCAAGTAAACCGCCAACGACGCCTCACCGCGTCCGCGAGAGGGGAGCGCCCTCGCCGGAGACGAAAACAGTTAGTTCTGGTACCGCACATCGGCACAGTTATCGCAAATACCGAACAAGTGTGCGGTAGATAGATGTTATTCGGCAGTTTTAGGAACTGCTCAAACACCGCCGTAATGCCGAAATAACAGGGCTGCAAACAGTCGAAGGGTCGGACGGGGCTCGGGAAGAATCGAAAAACTCTCCTAATTCGCCGCCGCTAACCTTCGCCCGCGATCAACTCCGTTCTGTCGAGGGGCCACAGGAGTTGCCGTCGCTATGGGTAAAAGATTATCGAGATCGAGCAAGACCATGCGTCCGCCCTCTGCTTCGAAGCAGGGTTGGTTCACGGCAGCGTGGTTGCGGTGTGATGCGGCATGCCGCCTGCTGGTTTATCACCCCGTGGGCTAGCGGGGCAGACAGGAGCACTGTCACGGGCAAGTCGGCTCACCTAGCAATTTTCTTATTCAAAGCGTGTTTTTTCGTTGAAATGCACGGGCTTCTCGGTGAGAATGGCCACTTGGTGCGCACCCGCTTTTCCGTGTTCGTTTGCCTATAGGTCCACTAGGCTATGAAGTCCCGGCGATTCAAGCCATTCTGGCGGAGACGTAACAAACGCCGAAAGAAACCGGCGCGCAGTTTCCGACGCCTCGAACCGCTTGAAGCACGCATACTTCTCGCGGCTGATTTTGGCGACGCGCCGAGACCCTATCTGACAACGCTGCTCGAGGGCGGTCCGCATCACGAAGCGACCGGCCCGACGCTAGGCGGATTGCGGGACACAGAAGCCGACGGGCAACCTTCGGCCACTGCCGCTGCCGACGAAGACGAAGACGGCGTGACCTTCGGCACGATCATGGTCGGCGCACTCGATGCCGCCGCGACGGTGAACGTGAAGAACGCCCCCGGCGGAGCCAAGCTCGATGCCTGGATCGACTTTAACGCGGACGGCAGTTGGGGCGGCCCGTTTGAACAGATCGCTAACAACGTGGCCGTCGTTGACGGCGACAACACGATCCGCTTCGACGTGCCAAGTTGGGCCGTCGACGGCACAACCTACGCCCGCTTCCGCTTGAGTACAGCAGGCAAC
>JAYZEI010000249.1:0-11392 GCA_036337375.1 Planctomycetota bacterium
ATGTCGATCCAGAGGACAGCCGCAGTCCGCCCTACACAACCTCGCGCAGTGGTTCGACGCCTTCGTCAACCAGGTACTGTGGACGGCCCCGAAGGTCGAATTCGCGGACTTGGCTCAGGTTCAGCCCCATGCTCGTAAACAGCGTGGCCCACACTTCCTGAAAAGTGACCGGTCGGTCGGTGGCGTGTTCGCCAAGCCGGTTGGTCGCGCCGATGACTTGACCGGTCTTCATGCCGCCGCCAGCCAGCAGGGCGCAGGAAACTTTCGGCCAGTGATCGCGTCCGGCATTCTTGTTGATCTTCGGCGTGCGGCCGAATTCGCCCCAGACAACAACCGAAACGTCGCGGTCCAACCCGCGCTCGTGCAGATCCGTAACCAGCGCGCTGACAGATCGGTCCAGCATTGGCATATCTTCACGGCTTCGTTTGAAGTTGCCACCGTGCCAATCCCAGCGGCTAAAGTTCAAGCTGACCACCCGGGCGCCCGCTTCGACCAACCGCCGGGCGATTAGCAGGTTTTCCGTCATCTTGGGGGCTCCGTCGGCGCGGAATTCCGGATCGCCTTTGCCGTACCGCTCGACGATGGCCGGATCCTCTTTCGAAATATCGATAGCGTCGGCCAGTTTGGATGATGTGAGGATACCGATCGCCTGCTGTGTAAAAATGTCCAGGCCATCCATGTTGCCGCTGGTGTCCACGTCGCGGCGCAGTTTATCGAGAGAACCGAGCAGCGTTTTGCGATCTTGCAGCCGATTGAGCGAAATCTCTTTGAGGACCATGCTGGCCGATTTGCCCTTATCGCCTTTACCGCCGACCAGCCGGAATGGCGCATGCGCCTTGCCCAAAAACCCGCCGTCGCCGTTGAATCCCCACTGGGAATGATCGGTTTGGTAGCAGAGGCTTAAATGCGGTGGAATCCCCGGATTGACCGGACCCATCAGATGAGAAATCCACGCACCCGCAGCTGGCCAGCCGCCGGCCGGCTTTGGCGTATCGTTCAGCGCGTGGCCCATCATGCACTGATAGGCGTCGTGACCGCCGCGAGCGCCCACGACCGAACGGATGAACGTAAACTTGTCGGCCATCGCCGCGATCTTGGGGAATAACTCGCCGATCTCGATGCCGGGCACATTGGTCGAAATTGGCTGAAATTCACCGCGGATTTCCTTAGGCGCATCGACTTTGATGTCCCACATGTCCTGATGGGGCGGGCCGCCGGGCAGGAAGACATTAATGATCGCTTTATGCGAACGGCTTGCGCCCGCTTCGGCTTCGGCGCGGAGCAACTGCGGCAGCGTCAGGCCGCCCATGACCATGCCGCCGACCCTGATAAAGTCGCGGCGCGAGACGCCGTCACAAAACCGTTCGCTCTTCCTGGAACTCCCCAGCAAAGTCAGCATCGTCGTTCCTCCTGTTCACCCCGTTCCAACAGCGGGTGCAATGCATGCTAGCGCGTACTTCACGCCAGGTCCACTATAACAGATATCGATCAATGCCTAAACGAGAATTCCTTTGAGTTTATCAGTGCCCACGCAATGTCGCGAAACGCTTCTTTTTCCCCGAGTTCTTTGACGATTTTGAGGGTTACGTCGAGCTCCTGGCTAGACGGTGGGCGGGAAACAGCGGCCCAAAACAGAGAGTCGATGATTTCTTCTTCTGATTGACCGTTACCAATTAACTGGTCGATTCGGTTGCCGGCCGCAGACAGGCGATCGATGATTTGCTCGCCGGAAATGATCGTCAGCGCGTGAGGCAGCGTCGTCGTGTTGGACCGCTCGCATTCGCAAGCTAGCAGTCGTTCCGGTTTGCCGAACTGTTTCAGAAAACGCTCATCCATACTCGGTTTTTTTTCCCGCGTACGGACGCGGTGAATGCCGGCCAACTGGCCCGCCCGCGTACCCTTGGGGTAACCGTTGAATTGCGGCATGACGTCCAGGAACTGGCATTGTGCGTCGAGTAACTGTTCCGCCGTCAATCGATGGACGGCGGCGCGGGAGTAGTTGGCATCGTCCGTCGTTTCGCGCTGGCCGCTCTCGTAATCGAGTTGATAGGCGGTCGAATTCATGATCGTGCGGATCATGTGCCGGACGCTGTAATCGCGGGCGACAAAATCCGCGGCTAGTGCGTCCATCAGCGGTGGATGTGTCGGCGGGTTGGTCGTCCGCAAGTCGTCGATAGGCTCAACCAGTCCGCGGCCCATGACGTGGTACCAGATCCGATTCACTTGCGCGCGGGCGAACCAGAGATTTTTCGGATTCGTCACCCACCGCGAGGCCGGCACGAGGCGATCCTCCTCCGCCGCGAAGGCGGGTGTGGCCGCACCGAGGAATTGTGGTTTTGCCTCGCCGCCTGTGCGGGCATTTTTCACTTCGCCCTGGTCCTTGATCTGCACAATCTGCTCACCGTCAAATTCGTGTTTGTCGAATTTATCTTTGCGGTTGTTTTTAACGATCTTGTAATCGATCCGCGCAAAGATGCCGGCCCACGAATAATAATCGTCCTGTGTCCAGCGTCCGGTCGGGTGGTTGTGGCATTTGGCGCACTGCAGGCGAATGCCCATGAAGACCCGCGCCGTAGTTTCCGCGCGTGTCAACGGATCGCGCTGCGCACGCCAGAAATTGGCCGGCGCGACTTTGTAGGTGCTGCCACGCGCGGCGAGCAACTCGCGGGCAAACTGGTCTAGTGGCTTGCCGTTGTTGAAACTGTCGCGGATCCAGGCATGAAATATCTCCACGCCTCGTGAGTCGAGCGTTTTTTCCTCATTGCGCAAAACGTCCGACCACTTCAAGGCCCAGTGCTCGCCGAATTCTGGGCGATGCAGCAACTCGTCGATTAACCGTGCGCGTTTGTCGGCTGCCGAATCGGCTACAAACGCCCGCGCCTCGTCCGCTGTTGGAATCAAACCAAGCGCGTCTACAAATGCCCTGCGCACAAAGACGTGGTCGCTGCAATTCTTCGCCGGGTTGATTTTGAGTTTTTTCAATTTGGCGAAGATGTGACGATCGATGTAATTCGACATCCGCGGAGAACTCCAAGTAAAGTCCTCGCGGCGGGGCATGAACGCCAGTGAAACCGGTTTTTGCAAATGGGAAAATCGAACCATGACGGTCGTTTCGCCATGCTGTTTTGGTTCGACCAAACCCGTGCGACTGACAGTCGCCAATGTGTTGGAAGTCTCGTAGACGGCCAAATCAGTGACATCGAACGGCTGCCCTCTGTCGTAATGCGCTGTGACCGATAGTTGCACATCGGACTGCGGCGCGAACAGGACGCGATCCGTTGGCCGCACGTCGAGCCGCACCAATCGCGGCCCGCCGGCGTTTGGTGCCGGCAATTGGGCATCGATCCAGCGTCGCAGTAATTTGTATTCGCGCGAGTCGAGCGAAAACCGTTGCCCCCCTTCGTGAGGCACTTGCGTGGTGGGCTTTAGCAGCATCAGGCTGTTCTGCGGGCGAATTCGATCGATGCGGCGGCCACTTAGTTCGCGGACCAACTCGTGGAAGTCGTGCTCGGGATCTTCGCCACGCAACGAGAGTTTGAATCCGCCGCGACCAGATCGATATCCGTGACAGGCACCGGAATTGCATCCGGCCTTTGTCAACACCGGCGCCACGAATTGCTCGTAGGTCGGCGGCATGTCCAGTAAATCACCACTCGAAGCTGTCGCTACTGGTTCGCAGAAGACCAATGTCAGCACCGCAGCGAGTGGCTTGAAACGGTTCACGGCGGGCTGTTATCCAGGGCATCTGCGCGGGGGAACGGTCCGAGAAGCATTCACCAATATGAGCGAAACGATGGGATGTGTCTAGCAAATATGCCGGTCAGCTGCGAATCGCGGGCGGATGACCGTTGGGCGGGCGGCTGGAATTGCCGGGAAGTCAGTCCGTGGAAACCGCGCGGCCGCAATACGGACAGCACTTAGGGTTGAGAGGCGGCCCCTCCGCTTCTTCGTCGGAGCGATAGGCCGTTGTTTCGCGAGCGCTGCAATCGAGGCAACGGTGTTCCCAAGTGTGGATTTGCAGATCGTCGCCCGCGAAAAAATTGTAGCTGCAGCGAACGGTTCCCGTGCCGCACTGGCCGCAATTCCCAATCTGTTGCTGATCACGGGCCATCTTTGCGCTGCCTCGAATCGCAACCCGCGGCGCGAACGAGGAAGCCGCATTCGCCGGCCTCGGCCGCCTGTCGAATTGCGTTGCCGACTGGTTGCTAAAATTTGGTTACAACGGAAGAATAAAGGGTTTGTTGCCCAGATGCCAGCCTCTGCTGAGGGTTCCCCATGCATTCACAACTTGTCGTACTCGGCGGCGGACCCGGAGGCTACTCGGCGGCTTTTTTGGCGGCGGACCTGGGGTTGGAGGTCACGATCGTCGAACAGGAACCGCGACTCGGCGGCGTCTGCCTGTTATACGGGTGTATTCCCTCCAAAGCCATGTTGCACGTGGCCAAGGTGATTGACGACGCCTCGGAACTGGCCGGCTGGGGCGTCGAGTTCGGTCCGGCGATGATTGACGTCGGCAAAATGCGCGAACGCAAAGAAAAGGTCATCAAGACGTTGACGGGCGGACTGAAGCAGTTGGCCAAAAAGCGCAAAGTTCGTGTCGTTCAGGCTCGAGGTGTTTTTGAAAACTCGCAAACGTTGAAGCTCAGTGGCGGCGATCGGAAGACTTACGAAGACCAAGACACGCTGACGTACGACAATTTGATTCTAGCTGCCGGTTCGGTGCCCGCCATGCCGTCGATGTTCAAGCTCGGCAGCGACCGAATCATGGACTCGACCGCAGCGCTCGAATTGCCGGATGTACCGGAAAAGCTGCTCGTGGTTGGCGGGGGCTATATCGGTTTGGAGATGGGTACGGTTTATGCCAAGATCGGCAGCCGCGTCAGCGTTGTCGAAATGCTCGATGGCCTGCTGCCCGGCGCGGATCGTGATCTGGTCAAGCCGCTTGCCAAGCGGCTCGACCGAATTTTTGAGGACATCTATCTTAAAACAAAGGTCACCGCTCTGATCGATCACGGGGATCAGATCGAAGTTGTTTATGACGGAGAGAAGGTGGGCACGGAGCGATTCGATCGCATCCTAGTCGCCGTTGGCCGCCGTCCGAACAGCGGCGGGATCGGACTGGAAAACACGAATGTCCGAATCGACGAAGGCGGCTTTGTCGCAGTTGACGGTAAGCAGCGGACGGCCGATCCGCATATTATGGCGGTCGGCGACATTGCGGGAGAACCGATGCTCGCCCATAAAGCCACCCATCAGGGCAAAGTCGCGGTTGAAGTCCTTGCCGGCAAACCGGCCGAATTCGATAAGTTGGCCATCCCGGCGGTCATCTTCACCGACCCGGAAATTGCCTGGGCAGGTCTGACCGAAGAGCGAGCCAAGCGGGATGGTATCGCTTACGTCGCCGCCCAATACCCGTGGGCCGCCAGTGGCCGTGCTCAGGCCGTCGGGGCAACAGCCGGGACGACTAAAATACTTACGGACCCCGAAACCGAAAGAGTGCTTGGCGCCGGCATCGTCGGCAGTGGTGCGGGCGAATTGATTGCCGAAACGGTGTTGGCCATTGAAATGGGCTGCACGGCCCGCGATTTGGCCGAGTCGATCCATCCGCACCCGACACTGAGCGAGACGATTTCTTTTGCCGGCGAGGTGCAACTGGGACTGGCGACCGAAGTTTACCGGCCGAAACGGAAGAGATGATCCGTGAGGGCTGGAACTGCGAAGGCTGGCTGCGGCCCACCCGCTCCCGCCGAGTTACAAATCAATCAGCGTGGCGGCAGCCTCGCCCACGCATAAAACGGCACAATTTCAACGCCGCATTTCGGCAAGCAGCGCGTCGCGCTCCAATTCGGCTGCAAAACGACCGCCGATAATCTCGATCAGATTTTGATCGCGCTCGGAAAAATCACGCGGGGCGGACGAGAACAGCCAGAAGGTGCCCAGGATCGTGGCGGCACTGGCGATCGGCACGCAAACCGCCGCCGCGTAATCCGGCTCGGGAACCCGCCAAAACTCAAAAAGTTTATCGTCTTCAAGCACGACCGCATGACCAATCAGCGCTTCCAGGTCGGCCGTTGCGCCTTCGAGCTGTCTGGGATCTTCAGCGAGGCGAATGACCGGCAAGCCCCAGCTAGCACGGAGCTTCAATTGCGTCGTCTCTTCGTCCAAAATGTAAACGGCTGCAGCATCGCAATTGAGTGCTTCGCCGCCATTCTGCAAAATCAATTCGAGTCTCTGCGTGAAACGGCGAGAATTCTCGCGCCGGATCGGCGAGGTCACATTGTCGGCAAATTCCGCGTCTCGATCGCGCAAAGCATGGCGGCATTTTCCAAGTTCGTTGGATTGTTCGCCGATCATTTTGGCTAAACGGACGGCCGCCGATTGATCGCACTGTGTTTCACCGGCCGCGGGACCCATTCTGAGGTGTCCGAGAGCAGTTCCGTCGCCCGGGTCGACCGGGGCAGACCACTGCAGATCTGGATCTCGCGCGGTGGAATCAATGGCCTCGGGTGGATCGGCCGAGAGACGGAGCGACCAGCCTGTCGCTTGCGAAAATGCGTCACAAAGAGACGTCAGTCCAGAGCGACCGTTGCGATCGGCCGAAAAAGACTCCGCCGCGGTCTCGGGGGCTGCAAAAAGCCGCAGGTATGTACCGTCTTGGTTCACGGATGGGGCGCTCGGTTAAAGTTGACCTAAACTGCCTATCATCCATGATCGATACAGCTTAACATCGGCCCGCTCGCGCGCTGTTCTGCAAGAAAACCCGAATTAGAACCGAATTTATTTTGTTTTTCGGTGTTCTAAGACAATTCAAGTTGAGGAGCGGGTGGTGACACGACTTCGCCCTCAATCCGAACCGTTTTGGCAATCGCCAACTTAGGATCGGCATCGAAGTCGATCTTTTGGCCGATCTGCAGGTCGTCGAACGTATAACCTTGTACGGCCTTGGGTTCGAAGTAGTACTGCCGGTTCTCGTCGCCGCTAACGAGAACTCCGTAGCCCTTTGGCTGCGGACTGGCGTCGGTGGAACCGGCGGACTGCAGGCTGAGATGGACCACTTTGGTAATCTGGCCGTTCGGCATTTTGGTGTGCTCCCAGGCAGCGGTTCGATTGATACGAGTAGCGCTTCCGACGGGATCAGAATAATCGGTAAACAGTTTTGCGTCGAGGTCTCTTACCGGCTACGGCATCGATTTTGGCTTTACGCGGATCTTTTACCGGTTTGTTGCTACCGCAGCTTCGTTTTGACGGCGTTTCGTTGTCCGCCCTGATTTCGTAACGGCAGTGACGAGTTAAGAGACTCTCGCGCAAAAAAAAACGCGGACCCAAACGTGGATCCGCATTTATTAATTTACGACGATGGTCGTGGCGAAACGAACAATACAAACATCACTCGTAAGCGGTCGGGTCGCCTCACGGCGTCAGTCCAGCTTTGACACGGTACCCGGTGTTGGTACGCCCTGCTTTGCGGTGTTGCCGTGCTTCGCTTCGTAGACAAGCACGTTGATAAAGTTCTTTCCTTCGCTGTAGTCGTTTCCCGAAATATATTTGATGTTGCCTTTGAGTGCCGCCAGCATCTCGTCGGACGTCTGTTCGATTGTGGTGTACTCGTCGTATGTGATATATCCGCCCTTCTTAGCGCGTCGTGCGAACAGTTCTTGCATCGCATCACGGTGCGCGGCGTATTGATCGTTCATCAGCGCCAGCGGCCATTTGATTTTTCCGGTGACCGGGTCGATCTGTTGCGAATTTGTACGCTTGGGCCGCTGTAGTTGGCTGTAGCGAAAATATCGTTCCTGGTTCTCCGCGCGGCGAGCGGCCTTTTCTTCGGGCGTACCGAATTGATTGTCCCGATAGACTGCCCGCATCTGGAAATAGGTATCGGCTGTTTTGAGCTGATTGTCTAATTGCCGACTGCGAACTGCGGTATAAGTCAGCGCCGTTTTAGAATTTGTGAGATTGGCGTGTGCCCGTGCCCTGATGAGGCTGGACAAGCCGTACGCGTGGCTTTCTGCGACGGTCGCAGCTCGGTAGCCACCGCGAACAAATACCACCGGGTATTGGCCAAATGCCGAAGACGTTGCAAAAACACTCATGAATGCGAGCGACAGGCATATCTTATACATGGTTGAAACTCTCCCTGATTGAGACCTAACGTGAGGCAAGTAATACGTGTGCCTCGTCACGGCTTAATACGAACGCAAGTCCGATGCCAAACGCGAGAAACGATTTCGTAAACTGTTGTGTATTAACAGGTTGCAGAAAAACTTGCGCATCTTTGGTTTGTGCCACGTACGGGTTATCTCCGTAAGGCGCGCCAGCCTGAGACGTGGCGTCTCGATTTGAGGCACAGCGGGGCCCGTACGGCGACGCCAGGGTGAGGGGCGTTCTTGGAGATGTTTACCCGTAACAGCGAAAGCGGCGACCGTCTTCAAACAGGAAGTAATTCCCGCTTCGCCAGTCGTCCCAAACGGCCGCTCACCGACGGCCAAAGATTGGCCCAGACCGGCCAACATTCGGTTGTGGTTTGCCGTCAGACTTACGGTTCATTATTTGACCGTGTGTTCAAGAGAGATTGGCTCGGCGGAGCCGTCGGCCGTCACTTTCAAGGGCAATTTCCAGACGACGCTGCCGACCTTGCACAAGCCTTCGCCGCCTTCGCGACAGTAGAAATAGCGCAGCCCGAGTTCGATTTGATCTTCGCCGCTCTCTGTGGTTAGCGGCAGTTCAATTTTAAATTCGGTGGTACGATCAGCTTTGTCCAGAAGGACTGTCTCGCCGATCGCGCCGCGTTTAATCGGGCCTTGTTTTGCAGTGGCCGTCACTCGGTATTGCATCGGACCCAACGTGTTGATTTTCCAACCTTCGGGCAGCGCCAGTTTGACGGCCAGTTTAATTTTGCCTTTGCTACCCTTGGCTGAAATTGCTGGGACTTCGACACGGAGCGCTCCAGCAAAAATGGGTGTGGCTTTCGGCGTGGGTGGCTTGGGCGGGGCGAGGCCTGCGAGCGTGAGCTTGCTGATTTTGTTCCCATCGTTCAGGTCGATTACCTGAATGTGGTGATTGTTTGTGTCGGCCACGTAGAGTTTACCAGCGGCATAGGTGATGCCAGCTGGTTCGTCAAACACCGGCGCATCGCCTTTTACGGGCAGAGTCAGTGTCTTGCATACCTGCGTTTTTAAATCGATCGACTTGATTTTGCTGTTATAGGTATCTGCAACGTAAAGCGTACCATCGTGAAGCGTGACGCCGGTCGCGTGTTGTAGTAGCGGCCCGGTTGTACCTTCCGGGTCGCCGCTAAAAAAACCACGGCCCGGGCCATCTTTTGCTTTCAACGTTCCTTTGCCGTCGCGATCGCCAAAAACGAATAGTCGCCCGCCGGGCAATTCGGAAGTGCCGACAATGGTTTTCACTTCCTGTTTGGGATCGAAGGGTACGGCTCGAATCGAGCTACCTTCGGTGTCGGCCACGTAGAGCCACTCTTCGTCGCCGACCAGTCCGCTCGGCTGAGCGAACGCGCTGAAGCCCGATTCGCCGGGAAACTCCGGCAGTAACGGCCCGTCGACAATGTCTTCCCGCCCATTTCCGGCGTACGGACCGATTTCCTTTTCGTCGAGGTCCATCCGCCAGATCTGATGCGGTCCAGCCATCGCGATGTAGAGCTGACCTTTGCGAGCCCACAGCGCCCAGGGGCTGTTGAGCGCCGTTTTCTTCGGCGGTCCAACCCAACGATCGGGAATCTGTAGACCTTGCACCGGATCGTTTACCACGCCGGGCCAAAGCCGTTCTCGCCGCTGATGACCTAGGCCCGCAATCGTCGTGACCCGTTTCTCCTTGAGATCGATTTTGCGGATGAGATGATTTTCGGTATCCGCCACATATAGCGTCTTGTCCAACACCGCAACGCCATGGGGATGGTCGAACGACGCTTTGTCGAACGCGCCGTCATCCGCGCCGATCTGGCCGGTACCGATGACATCTACCAGTTTACCGGACAGATCGGTGACGACGATTCGATTGTGTCCCGTGTCGGTGATGTACAAACGGTTCGACGCTTCGTCGGCCAAAATTTTTCCGGGGAAACGCAAGGGGCCGGTTTCAATCTGTTCGAGATCGAAACGTAACGGCGACTCGTCCAGCAGTTTACGCTTCTTGTAGTATGGGATTGCGTGTTTGAAAAACCGATCGAGCGCCTCGAAGGTGACTTCGCCACCATGTCCGGCGACCAAATTACCTTCGGGGTCGACAACCCGCAGCGCGGGCCAGCCGCTAATGCCAAATTTGCGCCATATGATATGGTCCGCGTCGTTAACCACCGGGTGTTCAATCTCGTAACGAAGGATCGCCTGACGAATGTTTTCAGATCCTTTCTCCGTGTCGAACTTAGCCGAGTGTACGCCGATGACGACGACTTCGTTTGGATAGGCGTGCTCAAGTTTTTTTAGCTCGGGGAGAATGTGTAAACAGTTAATACAGCAATAAGTCCAGAAGTCGAACAGAACGAACTTGCCGCGGAGATCCTTCATGCGAATTGGGCCTCCCGTGTTCAGCCATTCTTTGCCTCCGTCCAGCGACGGTGCCGGCTGACGGCGCTCGAATGGATGCTCCTCGCCGTCGGCGACGGCTTGGGTCTTTTCGGCTGGGGTCCGTTCGGTTTCGGCCGCCGGTTTTTTACCGGCTTTGTCCGTTTGCCCTTTCGCGGGGCCGCCTTTTTGGTCCGCTGTCGATCCATTGGTGGAATCCGCCGTCGCCGCTTCCTCGTGGCCAACTTCATCGCAGCCAATGGATGCAATCACGATCGATCCCGTGACGAGGAAGCTGAGGACGAACTTTATCAAGTAGTGGCGGCGGGGAGCGGTTAGCATTGCAGGTCCTTGTTGCTCTGGTGGCCCATTTCGGGAGTAATTCTGTCGGGAGCTAGCATGCAATCGCCAAGCATCGATGCAGCGGTCATCGTACCTTAAACAGGGCAAAATGGGAAACTGAAAGCACGAACCTGTATTCGAACGGAAGTACAAATGCGGTACAGGTGTTTGCGTGGCCGCGGCCGGACCTCGAGTTCGTTCGCCCACGCACCGCATGTGCGGATCAGCCGCCGTTTCCGAGCCTGGATTTTCACTTCCGTCGTTTTTAATTCTTCCTCGCTGATGCCGCTTTCCTCGTTTCACCTTTCAGGGACTTGATGTTAAACTTACCTGGTTTCAGTTGACGAATGAGATGGGGTGGTGCTGTGCTGATTTCGTTTTTATTTGCCGGCAATGCACTGCAGTCACCGCTTGCATATTCAAGTTGACAGCTGAGCACAATAGACGGGGATCGCCAACGTGTTACGCAGAGCGTTGTTACTGGCAGCTGTAATGTCGGTTTTGTTTGTCACACAAGCCGACGCGGCCGA
>JAYZEI010000250.1:0-11290 GCA_036337375.1 Planctomycetota bacterium
CGCTGCGTGTTAATGACCGGTAAACATGCCGGTCACACGTCGGTCCGATCAAACGGAGGCAGCGCGCCGATGCGCGAAGGTGAGCAGACGATTGCATCGGTCTTAAAGGCCGCGGGCTACGCTACGGGCGGGTTCGGCAAATGGGGATGCGGCGGCCGTGGTTCGACCGGGGTTCCCGAGCGGCATGGATTCGAGACGTTCGTCGGTTATTACGACCAAGTCCACGCCCATTCGTATTACCCGCCTTACATTTTGCGGAACAGTGAAGAGTTGCCGCTCAGCGGCAATCTCGGCGGCAGCACCGGAAAAACATATTCGCATTACGTCATTTATGAAAAAGCCGAGAAGTTTATTCGTGCGAACCGGGACCGGCCGTTTTTCTGTTATTTGCCTTTTACGCCACCACACGGGCTGTTCGATATCCCCGACGACGATCCCTCGTGGGCGGTGTATAAAGACAAAGACTGGCCCGAACAGGCCAAGCGCTACGCCGCAATGGTCAACATGATTGATCGGCAGGTCGGCCGGCTGCTTGAGCTACTAAAAGAGTTGCAACTCGACGAGAACACCGTTTTCTTTTTCTGCGGCGACAACGGCGGCAATGATTATTTTCGCACCGCCGACCGGCCGCGGGGGTTTCATGGCCCGAACGTCAATCCCAAGACGGGCGTCGCCTTCCGTGGCCATAAAGGAAATCTTTACGAAGGCGGGCTGCGGGTGCCGATGATTGTGCGTTGGCCTGACAAAATCAAACCCGGACGGGTCAGTGAACACTTGTGGTACTTTCCGGATGTTCTGCCGACGCTGGCCGAGTTTGCCAGTGCGAAACCGCCGAAGGATATCGACGGAATTTCAATCGTTCCGGAATTGCTCGGCTCCCAGGCGGCCGGCCGTCAGCAGCAACACCATGACCTGCTCTATTGGGAATACGGAGGGCATCTTGCGGTCCGCATGAAAAATTTCAAAGGGGTCAAGCCAAATAAAGCAAAATCCTGGGAGTTGTACAATTTGACCCGTGACATCGAGGAACAGCAAAACATCGCCGATCAACATCCCGAGATCGTGGCGAGAATGGATCGGTTTGCCGCATCCGCCCACAAGCCGGCGCAAATCGGCTCGTTTGATTCTTCTGAATTGAATGCGAAAGACCGCCGGGCGAAGTGGGGATCGACTCGCCCCCAGGCGAAGCCGGTCAAGCTCCATCGCCTCGATCCTAAAGGTTTAATTTCGACAAAGAAGTGGAAATTGGTCAGAGCTTCCAGCCAGTCGTCCGGCAATGGCCGCTTTGCCGACGCCGCAATTGACGGCAATCCGCGGACACACTGGCACACGGATTGGTCGAAAAAGTACCCGCACGAACTGGTGATCGACCTGGGCGCCGAGCGTCGGATCGAGGGCTTGCGCATCCTGGCCCGGCAAGACGGCGGCTGGAACGGCGTGATCAAGGATTGCGAAATCTACGTCTCTAATTCCGCCGACGCGTTTCCGGACGCCGCGCACGTTCGGGCCACGCTGAAGAAAACGAAACAATCGCAGGAAATTCGCTGCAAACCGGTCACCGCGCGGTACGTGCTGCTGCGGGCGGTATCTGAAGTAAACGGAAACCAATTCGCATCGATCAGCGAATTGGGAGTCATCGGGAATTGAACATCCCTTTGTGTCTCTACCCGTCGTCTGTCACGCCCACTCGACCCCTGTCACGCCTTCAACGACTTGACCGATCACCCAATTCTCCAACCCAAATCCGGAAATCTGCTGCCGTACGCTTTCGGCATAATACGGGCTGACGACCACGACCAGCCCGATCCCCATGTTGAAGACACGATCCATTTCGCCGTCTTGGATTTCGCCGAGCTTCTGCAGCCACGAAAAAACGGGCGGCGGGTTCCAACTCGCTCGGTCAACGAGAACCTTCACGCCCTCGGGCAGGATGCGTTCGAGATTCTCGCACAGCCCGCCACCGGTGATGTGTGCAATTCCGTGTACAACACCTTTAACCCGATAGTGTTCGAGAATCGAGCGTACCGCGCGAGCGTAGATCCGAGTAGGCTCTAGCAAAGCGTCCCCCACGGTTTGGCCGAGTTCGTCGACAAAATCGTCCACGCCAAGCCCGGCGATTTCGAAGACAACTTTGCGTGCCAGGCTGAATCCGTTCGAATGCAATCCGGATGAGGCAACTCCCAGCACGACATCTTCCGCTGCAATCGACCGGCCATCGATTAGCCGGCTCTTCTCGGCCACGCCAACACAGAATCCCGCCAGATCGTAATCCCCCGGTGCATAAAGATCCGGCATGATCGCCGTTTCACCGCCCATCAGCGCGCAGTCAGCTTCAACGCAGCCGCCGGAGATTCCAGTTACAAGGGATTCAATCAACTGGGGACTGTCTTCGGCCAAGGCGATGTAATCGAGAAAAAACAGCGGCTCGGCACCGCAACAGATCGCGTCGTTGACGCTCATCGCGACTAAGTCGATACCAACCGTGTTGTGCCGGTCGCAAAGTTGAGCGACTTTTAGTTTCGTTCCGACACCGTCGGTACACGAAACCAGGACTGGTTTGAGATAATTTCGAGCGAAGAGTTTGCTGTCAAAGTCGAGCTGAAACAGCCCAGCGAACCCACCGTCGTTTGCAATAACGCGTGGCGTGAACGTCCGGCGCAGCAAACTGGGCAGCCGCGCCATCGTTTCGCGGTAAACGTCCAAATCGACGCCGGCGTCTTTATAGGTTGCTTTTCCCATGGAAAACGGAGCCAAACAACTCCGTGCGCGATTCTACGGGGCGCTGGGCGAGACTGTCAACGGAGTCCGCCGGGAGACCACCGAAACCGGCGGGTCGGCATCCTGCGGGTCGGCACATTGCAATTGAACGGGTTTGGTACTTAAATAGTTTAGGTATTACCTCAATGAATCTGAATCGAATCGAGGAGAAAACGTCGATGATTAGCCGTGTCCAGCAGCTGTGTTTCAGAGTTTCGGCAACGGTTGCTTTTGTCCTGATCTGTGTCGGGTTGGTACGCGCCGAGCCGCTCAAAGTAAGCAAGTTTGCACCGATCGAGGACCTTACCGGGCAGATCGAATACTACATCGAATCCCTTGAGCGGTCGGTCAATGTCGAGGCCGCCGACTACGTGGAGGCCAAGCAGGCCACGGTCGAAAAGGGTGCAAATACCCTGGCGGCGCTCGTCCTGCTGGCCGGAAATCACGATCAGGAAACACCGTTGAAAGCGGCCGCTCCAGCGATGCTGGCCGCGGCCAAAGCGCTCGCCACCAGCTCAAAAGATTTACAGAAATCGAAAGATAACGTGGCGGCGATCAAGCAGGCAGCCAGCGGCGGCGGACCTGGTGACGCGATCGGCTGGTCTCATGTGGCTGAAGTGGACCAGCTGATGAAGCAGGTCTCGACACTCAACGGTCGTTTGAAGCGAGGTGTCAGTAGTTCACGATTGAAAAAGTATGCGAAACGGACAACCGGTTACTCGGTCACGATGGCAGCGATCGCTCAGGCGGCATCAGCCGACGACAGTTACGCCGAAGACGCCGGCCAACTTAAACAATGGAACCAATTTTGTGCAGAAATGCGCGATGCCGCCGGGGCGGTCAACGCGGCCATTCACAACCAAGATGCGAAAGCCGTCGCCGCCGCGATGACCAGCCTCAAGAACAGTTGCGATCGCTGCCACGAAGTTTTCGAAATCGACGAAGAGACGTAAATGTCGCGAACAAAGAGCGAGGCCGCATTCGCGCGGGCGCAGTCGCTGATGCCGGGTGGCGTCAACAGCCCTGCTCGTGCATTCGGTGCGGTGGGCGGTAGCCCGCCAGTGATTGCGCGTGCTGAAGGCGCATATCTTTACGACCTCGATGACAACCGCTACATCGATTATGTCGGTTCGTGGGGCCCGATGATCCTGGGCCACGCACATCCGCAGGTAGTCGCCGCGGTTCAGCAGGCAGCGGCAGACGGAACGAGCTTTGGTGCGCCGACGGAAGCAGAAAACCGCTTGGCCGAGTTGATTGTTGAGGCCGTGCCGTCGATCGAAAAAGTGCGGCTCGTCAATTCCGGCACGGAAGCAACGATGAGCGCGATCCGGCTCGCGCGAGGATTTACCGGCCGTGACAAGATTGTGAAGTTTGCCGGCAACTACCATGGCCACGCAGACAGTTTACTGGTCGCTGCCGGCAGCAGCGCGGCAACGCATTCGGTGCCCAATTCACCTGGCGTTACCGCCGGGGCCGCGGCCGATACCGTTGTTTTGGCTTACAACGATGTGCCTGGATTACAAGCCGCATTCAAGCAATCGGGTGATGACATTGCGGCGGTCATTATCGAGCCGGTCGTCGGCAACATGGGCTGCGTAAAGCCGACCGACGATTTTTTGGCGTCTCTCCGCCAATTGACTGCGGAACACGGTGCTCTATTGATCTACGACGAAGTCATGACAGGTTTCAGGGTCGCTTACGGCGGCGCGCAGTCATTGCAAGGCATCACGCCGGACTTGACCACATTGGGAAAAATCGTCGGTGGCGGTTTACCGGTTGGCGCATATGGCGGTCGCGCGGAAATCATGGATCAGATGCTGCCCGTCGGAGAAGTGTTTCAGGCGGGCACGCTCAGCGGTAATCCGTTGGCAACCGCTGCCGGAATCGCTACCTTGACGCAACTACGGAATGAGCCGCCCTACGAACGGCTGGACGAGATGGCGACGAAGTTGGCTGCTGGATTTTCAGCGGCAGCAACGGCCGCCGATATTCCACATACGGTGTCGCGCGTTGGTTCGATGATGACGCTGTTTTTCAACCCAGAAGTCGTTCAGGATTGGGAGGCCGCCGCGCGCTGCGATACGGAAAGATTTGCCAAATTCTTTTGGGGACTCATCGACCGCGGCATTTATTTGCCGTGTAGCCAGTACGAAGCGCTTTTCGTATCTGCTGCGCATTCGGAAGCGGACATCCAAGCGACAATCGATGCGGCGGCCGAGGCGTTGGCTTTGCCCTTCCAATCTTGAAATCAACCGACCTTCTCGATGTGCCGAGATTCAGTGATTTCGATCGCCTTGAGAACCCCGTGGGCCTTGTTCAGCGTCTCGTGGTATTCGTTTTCCGGCAAACTATCCGCGACAATTCCCGCGCCAGCCTGGACGAAGGCTTGATCGCCTTTGATCACGATCGTCCGCAGCGCGATGCAAGTGTCCATGTTGCCGCCAAAATCGACGTAGCCGACCGCGCCGGCGTATGGGCCGCGGCGGTGAGGTTCGATTCCATCGATGATTTCCATAGCCCGCACTTTTGGCGCGCCGGAAACGGTACCGGCCGGCAGGCAAGATCGTAGCGCATCAAAAGCCGTTTTGCCGTCAGCCAATTTCCCGGTGACATTGGACGTGATGTGCATGACGTGACTGTAGCGCTCGATCACCATGATGTCACTGACATCGACCGAGCGATACTCAGCGACGCGTCCCACGTCGTTGCGGCCTAGATCCACAAGCATGACGTGTTCCGCCCGCTCCTTCGGGTCGGCCAGCAACTCATCGGCCAGTGCTTGATCTTCTTCGTCGGTAGTTCCGCGTCGGCGGGTCCCGGCAAGTGGACGAACGGTAACTTGCTGGTCGACGACCCGGACCAGGATCTCCGGCGAACTGCCGACCAACACTGTCGATGGCGTACGCACGTAAAACATGAATGGGCTGGGATTCACCACGCGCAAAGTGCGGTAAATTTCAAACGGATGAGAGCGGATTTTTAATTGCAGCCGCTGGCTGATGACGACTTGAAAAATATCACCGGCGCGGATGTACTCGACGCAGTTTTCAACGGCTTCTTCAAAGTGTTTGCGATCGAAGTTTGAAGTGTACGGAATCTCGACTTCGCCGGCCGTTTGAATGTCGGCGGGCCGCAATGCTGGCTGGTCGCCGGACAGCATCTCCACCAACTCATCGACGCGACGGCAGGCGTCTTCGTAGCACGGCCGTAAGTCATCGCCAGTCACGTGCGCCATCGCCACCACGACGATGGTCTTGTGAATGTGATCGAACACGACCATCGCATCATAAAATGCGAAGGATAAATCAGGAAGTTGCCGGTCATCTGCCGGCGGGTCGGGAAGATTTTCGCTGTAGCGGACTACATCGTACCCTGCATAACCGACCGCGCCGCTTGTAAATGGCGGCAAGTCCGGCACCTGGGCGGCCCGCACGCCACGTACGCGGCTTTCGAGTTCCGCCAGCGGGTCGCCGCTTTCGAACGTTTCACTGCCGTCCGGTGTGCTGACCGTTACTTGAGTTCCGTGTGCTTCCAGTACCATGTATGGTTTCGCGGCAAGAAAACTATAGCGGCCGACACGTTCGCCGCCGACGACACTCTCGAACAGGCAGCCGCATTTTCCGCGATCAACTTTGTGAAACGCGCTAACCGGTGTTAACGAATCACTCACCAACCGCCGATACACGGGAACCAGATCGACATCGTGGGCCAACTCGCGAAACGAATCATAATCTGGGAAATGTTGCATAGCGACGTACTTTAACAGTGCAGGGTTGACGCCTCAACCGTTTATGCGTGTCGACGGATGTTACATTAGAGTCATAACACGCTACGCTCCAGTGAGGTTCGACTTCGTGTGGGCCGGCCCGGTTTCCTTCGATATTGACAGTTACCGGCGTACTGCTAGAATCCTCTTGGCAAGTTGTTGCGGCTGAACGATTTATAATTTTTACGGTACGACAACGGTGGGGGGCTTGCTCCTGTAGAGTAGCGATCGTGTTCTGTAGCAGGGACTCATCGGCAGCTTTACTCTCCCCAGAACAGACTTCCCATGCAGTGCCAAAAATGTGCAAAGACGGCGACGTTCCACATCACGGAACTGACTGGCGGCAAGCCGCAAGAGTTGCACCTGTGCGAAGATTGTGCGCGGACCTATTTGGCACAGGGCGAAGATGAACCGACGACCGCCCCGACGCTGGCCGGCGTCTTGGCGCACCAGCTCGCCATTGGTCAGACGGCTGAGGAGCTTGCGCGTCTGGATCAACAGTCATGTCCGATGTGCGGCATCACGTTTTATGAATTCCGGAATCAGGGTCGTTTCGGCTGTCCGCATGATTACGTGTGTTTTGCAGACGAGTTGGAACCACTATTGGTGAACATCCACGGCGAAACCGAGCACGTCGGCAAGTGCCCCAAGCATTCGGCCTTTGGCACCGCCGAGCAAACCGAGTTGATTCGGCTGCGTCGCGAGATGAAAGAGGCGGTCGCTGCGGAAAACTACGAACAGGCGTCGGAACTGCGCGATGAAATTAGGCGTATTGAACAGAAAATCGGTGGGGAAGTGGGAGACTGACGGCTGTGGATATCGACCTCAAGGCGCTGGCAAATCGGAGCGGTGAATGGCTCAAGGGGGCCGGGCCCGAATCCGACATCGTGATCAGCAGTCGAATCCGCCTGGCGCGCAACCTGGCAGATTACCCATTTATTGGCAAAGCGACAGAATTGGATCGCGCGGAAATCGAAAAGTCGTTTCGCGGTCAGGTTGAATTATTGCAGAAGTCTGGCGAGCTGCATTATCTCGATGTGAACGAACTAGACGGGCTCGATCGGCAGTTTCTCGTGGAGCGGCAACTGATCAGCCGCGAACATGCCGAAAGTCACGGCGCTCGAGGAGTCGCGATCGACCCCGGCGAACGTGTCAGCCTGATGATTAACGAGGAAGACCACTTGCGGATACAGGTAATGCACAGCGGCTTTGACTTGGAGTCCGCTTGGCAGCGGATTGATGCGATTGACGATCTGTTGGAGTCGAAGGTTACTTACGCTTTTCATGCGAGGCTTGGTTATTTGACCGCTTGTCCGACTAATGTCGGCACGGGAATGCGGGTTAGTGTGATGTTGCATTTACCCGCGCTGGTCATCACACGCCAGATCGAAAAGGTCTTCCGGAGTCTGCACAAAATCAGCTTGGCGGTGCGGGGTCTATACGGTGAAGGATCGCAGGCGATGGGCGACTTTTATCAAATCAGCAACCAGATCACATTAGGGAAATCCGAAGTCGACCTGATCAAGCAGGTCGCGGACGTCGTGCCGGTGCTGATCAATTACGAGCGTCGTGCCCGCGATTTTCTTATGCGTGAGAGCCACGAAAATCTGCACGATCGGGTCAGCCGCGCCTTCGGGATACTTTCCACGGCGCAGACGATCAGTAGTGAGGAGACCATGCACTTGCTGTCGAGTGTGCGAATGGGAGTTGAACTCGGCCTCTTACCGGAACTGCCAATGCCGAAGGTCAATGAACTGTTCATCCAAACGCAGCCGGCTCATCTACAAAAAATCAGCGGGGGCGAGCTGGATACGGCTGACCGCAATGTGGCGAGGGCCAAGTTCTTACGGCGACACCTGGGCAACCATGAAGGCTCATCGGGACATGAGCAGAATTAGCAGATTGGTGTTGAGCCCTGTTTCACGCCGCGGCCCGTAGGCAGCCAAGTGCAACCTCCGACGGAATCCCAGAGATTCCACGGCTCGCCCGGAATCACAGCGGCCGCAATTATGCCGATGCTTTCGCCGCCTTAATCCTGGCAGCAAGCCGTGACTTGGTACGTGCGGCGGCGTTGGCGTGGATGAGGTTATGTGCGGCGGCCTGATCGAGTTTCTTCACCGCAACTCGGAATGCGGCCTCGCCGGTTTCAACGTCGCCCGCGTCGGCAGCTTCACACACGAGACGAATATGGGAACGCAGCGTCGACCGCTTGGCCCGATTGGTCGCGCGGAGTTTGTCATTTTGGCGAAGTCGCTTCTTGGCGCTGTTTGTCGAAGGCATAGTTTTACGGACCGCTCTGAGCTAAAAGTGTGTCGAAATGCTGCGAACCAACAATGGTGACAAAATCGAACGAGTATGTCTAGATGCCTTTGCGGCGAGGCACTTCTCCAATTCTCTGCCTATTTAAGTGGCTTCGACTGCAGGTGCGTATCTTTGCGTTTGCAGGCCCTCGGACCTCGCTAATTTGAGAAGCCCCGCCGCCGGCGACGAAAAACATGCTACGAAGTGGAATTCTCGCCGATTTCGTCGAGCAATTTGGCAACGTCTTTGTAGCCGTAGTCCTTGCCGGCCAGTTCCGATAAAAACTGCTCGGCCGCCTCGTAGTCCTTCAGGCCTTTACATAACCAGCCCGCGCGATAGAGGGCCAGTTTTTTGATGTGCTCTTCCAGTGCGCCACACGATTCGATCGCTTCCTTGTAGGAATTAAGGGCCAGAGGATAACGTTTTATCTGTTGGAAACATTCACCCGTCTCAAGCGCCGCAACCGCTTTCTTTTTGGGCTCGTTGCGGGCCTGTTGCAATTGTTCAATCGCCTCGGCGTACTTGCCCAATCGTTTTAGCCGAATTCCGAACTCGTACCTCAAACTGTAATCGCCCGGGTAACGGTCGCATCGACTGTTGAAAACCTCCGCTTCCCGCTTATTCAATTCATCCTTCATCCGCTTGTACAGCGAAACGGCTTCTTCCGTCTTTTTGTCCTCGGCCCGTTGTTTGGCTTTGATTAACTCTTCGTGAGCGCGGTGGATCTGGACATCCTCAAGTTCTTCACGAGCCCGCATGGAACCGGTCGCTTCAAGGCCCTCCTGCATGATCTGTTCCGCTTCGGCGAAGTCTTCGAGCTTGAAGTAATAATCCTTCAGTCCGCTGTAGTTGGTGACCTCCTCCGGATGGCGGCGGATTTCGCGGCGTAGACGTTGCTCTTCGGTTAATTCGATTGCGCCGCCCGTCTTCAACTCGGTGGCCTTCTTATCGACACTTACGTCTAGGGACGTTTCGGCCGTTTCGTAGCCGCCCTTGTGGATCGTCTTATTGACGGTCATCTGGCTGATCTCGCGCTGCAGATTTTGATCCTTGGGTTTCAGCACGGCGATTCGCTGGAGGCATTTGATGGCCTCGTCGAAATGCGCCACTCGAGCAAACGAGTCGGCAGCCAGACGGTTAAGGGCGATATCTTTGGGACTGGCATCCAGGGCGACTTTGAGATAAGCAATGGCGCACTCGTCGAGTTCCAATTCCTCGCAGGCCTTCGCCATATCGGTTAGCGTTTGTGAGTCCCAGGGGTTGAGCGGCAGGAACTCAAGACCGGCTTTGACGACGCCGTGCCAGTCCTTTTTTATTTGGGCTTTTTTGATGTTTGCCTTTTTGCCCGCACCGGTCAGGCTCGCGCCGCGACTGCCTTTTTTATTGTTGTTATATTTCTTGATCAGATTGCTAAGCAGGTTCTGCGTGTAGATCAGGTTGCCCGGATCGCTGCCGACGCACTGTGCGAACATCTGAGCCGCATAGTCGTAGTTTCCTTTGCCAGACAGCATGCTGCCGTGCTCGAAACATTTTTGCAGCCGTTTGCGCTTTGCCGGCGTTAGCGGTTCGATTTGTGGCTTTTCGCCGTTGTCCGTCGCGTCGCCGTCGGTCGACTCGGCCGCTGCCTGCTGGCCCGGGTCTTTTTCGTCTTCGGGATTTTTGGAGTTTTTTTTCTGTTTCGAGAACATCACCCGACCTCTGGCCCAGGGGTGGAATGAGAAAAGAATGGCTGTGGATGGCGAGCGGTTTTCTACGACGCGCCCACTACAATTGTAAACATGAATGGTAAGGAAAACAACGCGCTGCCCGGGGTCGGGGCCGGTGTTAAGTGCGGAAATCGGGCGGGCTTGCGAGCCCGCTGGTAGTGCCGCGCGCGAACGATGAAAATAGGATGATAGATGAAACCCCCGGGCTGACAATCCGGGACGGTAGGGTGCCTGCCGAGTCGGTGTGCAATACGCGGTTCGGCAGAAGTTTCGGCCTCTCAATGCGAATCCATCAAAGCGGATTTGACGAACTATGCCGGCAACCGATTCAAATTCCACCGGACGCGTTTACCTCGTTGGTGCCGGACCCGGCGACCCGGGGCTGATCACGCTGCGCGGAGTCGAGTTGCTGCGACGGGCGGATGCGGTACTCTACGACTACCTCGTCAATCCCCAGATTCTGGGTCACGCCGCAGCGGATGCCGAATTGATTTGTTTGGGACGACATGGCCAGGGCCGCATCATGTCGCAAGACGACGTCAATTCGCAACTCGTCGAATTTGCGCGGGCAGGAAAGATGGTGGTGCGATTGAAAAGCGGCGACCCTACCGTGTTCGCGCACGTCGCTGAAGAAATCGAGGCGTTGACTGCCGCCGACATCCCTTTTGAAATTATTTCTGGCATAACGGCGGCAATGGCAGCGGCAAGCTTTGCGGGTATACCGGTGACGCATCGCGACCTGGCTTCTTCGGTTGCGTTG
>JAYZEI010000251.1:0-13077 GCA_036337375.1 Planctomycetota bacterium
CGTCCAAGCCCATAACATGATCGGCATGTTCGTGCGTAAACAGGGCGGCGTGCATGACTCCGATCCCTTCGCGGAGCAGCTGGTTGCGCAGGTCCGGGGTCGTATCGACCAGCAAATTTCCCTCCGGCAGGCCGACAGCAATGCTGCTACGCGTTCGCCGGTTCCGCCAATCGTCGCTCGCGCAAACCGGACACGCACAGCCAACCGCCGGGACCCCAACGGACGTGCCGGTTCCCAGTAGCACCAACTCTCCACGGAAGTCGATGGTCTTAATCGATTTACTCACAGGGGCAACTCCGCATCTCATTGTATCCTTGCCGCTTCGGCCGCGAACCGCGCGGGAATTACTGTCGGTTGGGGCTGTCCCAGGGAACGTGAACCGTTGTTGACCGTTGACGATTATCGCTATAAACTTGCTCCGTGGAACGTGTTGCGCGTCACGTTTGTCTTCTGACCGCACCGCACCGCACATCGGCCGTTGGCCTTTCTGCTAGCACTTACCACCTTTGCACAAGTCTCATGCAGCTATTGGAACGCATCTGGGAAGTACTTAGCGCGCTGGGTGGTGGTGTGCTGCGCGCGTTCGAGCGGGGCATTACGGGCGTTTTTGGCTCATCCAATGCGCGGCTCATTAAAAAGCTGCAATCCAACGTTGATGAAATCAACGCCCTAGAATCCAAGTACCAGACGATCAGCGATGATGCGTTAAGAGATCAGACCGCGGAATTCCGCAACCGGCTCGATGCGGGTGAATCTTTGGACGATATCATGATCGAAGCCTTCGCCGTTTGCCGCGAAGCCGGGCGTCGATTCCTCAACATGCGTCACTACGACGTGCAGTTGATCGGCGGCATGATCTTGCACAACGGCTCGATCACGGAAATGGTAACGGGCGAAGGCAAGACGCTGGTAGCCACTTTGCCGACCTACCTGAACGCGCTCGGCGGATCGGTCCATGTCGTCACGGTCAACGACTATTTGGCTCGCCGCGACATGGAATGGATGGGTCCGCTGTACATGAACCTGGGCCTTACTGTCGGCACGATTCAAAGTGGCATGAATGCCTCCGACCGGCAAAATTCCTATGCTTGTGACATCACCTACGGCACGAACAACGAATTCGGCTTTGACTACCTGCGGGACAACATGCGGACGGCCGCGCGCGACGACTATCGCTTTCCCAAACATCAGCAGCAAGTGCAGGGGCCGTTGAATTACGCGGTCATCGACGAAGTCGACAATATCTTGATCGATGAAGCGCGAACGCCGCTGATTATCTCCGGTCCGGCCTACGATGATCCGCGGAAATATGCCGAAGCGGATCGCATTGCCCGCCAACTCAAAAAACAGGCGCATTTCACCGTCAATGAAAAAGATCATTCCGCGCACCTGACCGATGATGGTGTGCGGGAAGCGGAAAAACTCGCCGGCGTCGAAAGTTTTTACACCGCCGGCAACATGGATTGGCCTCACCTGATCGACAATTCGCTCAAGGCTCACTACCTCTACAAGCGCGACGTAAACTACGTCGTCAAAGAGGGTCGCGTGGTCATCGTAGACGAATTTACCGGGCGGTTGATGGAGGGTCGCCAATGGAGCGACGGCTTACATCAGGCGGTCGAAGCCAGAGAGGGCGTCAAAATCAAAGAAGAAACGCAGACGCTCGCCACGATCACGCTGCAGAACTTCTTCAAGCTCTACCGGAAGCTGGCGGGTATGACCGGTACCGCCATGACGGAAGCCGGTGAATTCTGGAAGATCTACCAACTTGACGTGGTGGCGATCCCGACCAACAAACCATTGAAACGCGTCGAGTCGGCCGACCTGATTTACCGGTCCGAGCTGGAAAAGTACGCGGCGATGGCCGATGAAATCGAGCAGCTCAACAAATGGGACACGCTCTACCTGAGCGACGGCACGCAGTTGCTCGGAACGATCACGGGTGAAACGGACGAAGCGATCGAAATAACACCGGAGGGCAAAAAGAACAAAGAAACCAATTCGAAAAACAAAATCGACAACATCCAACGCCGCGGCCGTCCCATACTGGTTGGCACCGTCTCGATTGAAAAGAGCGAGCGGCTCGCTGCGCTGCTCGACCGTCGCGGCATCAAGCACGAAGTTCTCAACGCCAAGCAGCACAAACGGGAAGCCGAAATTGTCGCGCAGGCAGGTCGCCGCGGGGCGGTTACCATCGCGACCAACATGGCGGGCCGTGGAACCGATATCGTCCTGGGGGGAAATCCGGAAACCATGGTCTGGGCGGTACTGCAGGACAAATACGAAACGCGGCTCGATGTTCCCGATGAGGAATGGGAAGCATTGGTCCGGAAAATCCGCGCAGAAGAAAATATGGAAGCCGAGGGTAACGAAATCCGCGACATTGGCGGATTGCACATCATCGGCACTGAAAGACACGAAGCGAGGCGGATCGACCTGCAACTCCGCGGCCGTAGCGGCCGCCAGGGGGATCCCGGCAGCAGCCGCTTTTATCTCTCGCTGGAAGACGATTTGATGCGGATTTTCGCTGGAGAATGGGTCCGCAATGTGCTCACCCGCCTGGGCATGAAGGAAGGCGAAGCGATCGAGAGCAAGATGGTCAGCCGTCGTATCGAAGGCGCACAGAAAAAGGTCGAAGAGCGCAACTTCGAAGTCCGCAAAAATCTGCTTGAATACGACGAAGTGATGGATGAACAGCGCAAGCGTGTCTATCAATATCGGCAGAACATTCTAGACGGCGGGAACTGCCGCGAGCTGATCCTGGAGATGATCGACGACCAGGTCGACCGGCATTTGGATGAGTACCTCGAACTGGACTTTGGTCCGGACTCGTTCGCCACCTGGGCCGGGACGCAGTTAGGCGTCGAATTCGAGGGCCGCGATTTCCGAGACATGGATTTTCGGGCCGCCTCGTCTTATGCCATCGATGAAGCTGAACGGATGGTTGAAGGCCAGGTGCTGGACGCCATTGACGAAAACCTGCCGGAAGCGGAAGAACCCAAAGAGTGGAAGTGGGAAGCGCTGGCGAAATTTGCGAACACTCGCTGGAACGCGTCGCTGCGCGATCGTGATCTGAAAAAAGTCGGCCGCGAAGCGGTCGATACATTGTTGATCGAAAAAGCCCGCGAAGCGCTGACAAAAGTCGACCTGAGCGAAGGAGCGGGATACCTTGACCGCGAATTCAATTTGCGCGCGGCTTTAAACTGGATTCTGTACAAATTCGGTATCGAGTTGGATTCTGGCGAGTTTGAAGAACTCGAACCGCCCGCCTTCAAGCAACGCGTGCTCGATGCCGCCGGAGAAACTTATAATCAGCGTGAAATCGAATTTCCTGTCCTGGCCGGACTGTTGCATTTCACCACACGTGATGCCAGCGGCGGGCGGCGGTACGATCGAGCGAAACTGGCCACGTGGGCCCGCGAGCGATTTGGCGTCGATTTTGATCACGACGACCTCCGCAGCAAGCAGAGAGACGAAATCCGCGCCACGTTGATCGAGCAAAGCCGTAAGAATCATGCGCACAGCGAGGAGGTGTGGGGAAACCTCGAACAGCGGCTCGAGAACATTGCCGGCAGCAATGGCGAAGTCGATACGTCGCGCAAAGCGTTTGCTGATCTGGTCGATTGGGCCAAGATCAACTTGAGCGTCGAGTTGGACCCGGATGAACTGGAGAAACTTGATTACGAGGCGGTTCGGCATCGGCTTTCGACCGCGTATCAGGATCACTTCTGCCCAGAGATTCGCCGCATGGAACGGTCGCTGGTGCTGCAGATACTCGATGGCGCGTGGAAGGATCACTTGCTGGCGATGGACCACCTGCGGAGCAGCGTGGGCCTGCGGGGTTATGCCCAGGTCGACCCCAAGGTCGAATACAAACGCGAGGGCATGCGGATTTTTGACGCGATGTGGAATTCGATTTACGAACGCGTTACGGATTTGATATTCCGCATGGAGCAACTCGACGACGAATTTGTAGGCTCGACCTGGGTCGAAACTTCGGCCACACACGAAGAAGCCCAGTCGACGGCCTCGATGCTCGCCAATCAACAGGAAGGCGATGACGGTACGGGCACGTCAGAAAAAATGGAGCCGATCCGCAACCGTGGAGAACGAGTCGGTCGCAATGACCCCTGTCCCTGTGGTAGCGGAAAGAAATACAAGAACTGCTGCATGCGAAAAGGCGGCGGCACCGTTGCCGCGGCACTGTGATTGTTGTTGATAGCTGAGTTCGCCGGAATCAAGGTGGCATTCCTGAATTCTTGCGAGTCCAGCTATGCTTGACCTGCCGAAGCACAAGGACGTGATCATGGCCGGTTATTTGCTGAACGTCGGATATTTGGCGTTGCTGGTGCTGTGTTCGCCGTTGTTGTTGTATGCCGCCGTCTGCAAAGGCAAATACCGTGCGGGCTTCGCCGCCAAGTTTTTAGGTCGGGTTCCCATTCGCAGCGGCCACCGGAGCTGCGTTTGGTTTCACGCTGTCAGTGTCGGCGAAGTGCAGCTCGTTGCGCCAATCGTTGCCAAGCTGCGGGAGCGGCTGCCCGAATTGCAAATCGTCATTTCGACCACGACTCACACCGGCTATGCGGTGGCGAAAAAGAAATACGATTGCCATACGGTTTTCTATTGTCCGCTCGACTTCACTTGGTCCACCGCCGCCGCCATGCGGCGGATTCGTCCCAGCGTCGTCGTACTGGCCGAACTGGAACTGTGGCCCAATCTGGTGCGCGCCGCGCGCCGCTACGGTTCGAAAGTGGCCGTCGTCAACGGACGGCTGAGCGACCACAGCTTCCGCGGCTACCTACGGATTCGGCCCGTTGTTTCGCGGTTGTTAAAGTCGATTAATCTGGTCGCCGCACAGAATCAAACTTATGCCGACCGCTTCCTGCGATTGGGGGCGGAGCCCGCTGCGGTGCACGTAACGGGTTCCGTAAAATTTGACGGAGCGAATTCCGATCGCGCGAACCCGCGGACAGCGGCACTTCGCGAACTGGCCGGCATCGCCGACGTAGATGTGGTGTTTTTGGCCGGGAGTACACAATATCCGGAAGAATCGATTGCGCTGGAGTCCTTTCTTGCGGCAAGAGAAACGGATCGGCGTCTACGTTTGATCCTGGTCCCGAGGCATCCAGAGCGATTCGAAGAGGTTGCGCGACTGCTGGAGCAATCGGGCGAGTTGTGGCAACGTCGGACTTCGCTCGACCCGACGGACGCTGGACGCGGTGAGCGGCGGATTCTGCTCGTCGATACGGTCGGCGAGTTGGGCGATTGGTGGGGCGCGGCCGCCATCGGCTTCGTCGGCGGCAGCCTTGGTTCGCGTGGTGGACAAAATATGATCGAGCCGGCCGCTTATGGTGCGGCCGTTTGTTTTGGGCCGAATACGAGGAACTTTCGCGACGTTGTAGCCTCGCTGTTGGCTCACGACGCGGCGAAGGTGGTTCGCGACAAAAGCGAGTTAACTGAATTCGTCCAACGCTGTCTCGGCGAGAGGGACTTTGCCGCTGGGCTCGGCCGCCGCGCGGCAAAACTGGTTGCCGGTAGCTGCGGTGCCACGGACGCGACAGTTTCGCTGCTGATGAATCTAGTGGCGAAGGAGTCCGGTTCCGAGGGACTCGACGCACCGCTGCGAGCCGCGTAAGATCGGGCGACATGCCCGAACTTCCCGAAGTCGAAACCATGCGCCGTGGTATTGCGGCGACGGTTGGTTGCCGCATCGAATCGGTCGAGCGCCCGCGGTGCCGGCTGAAGCCGATCCTGATCTCGCCCAAGATGCCACAGATGCGGCGGAGAATCGTCGGCACAAAAGTGACGGCTAGCGATCGGATTGGCAAGCGAGTGCTGTTGCGACTGGATTCGGACGACGTGCTAGTCTTCGAGCCCAGAATGACCGGTTTGGTCCTGTTGACCAATCCGCCCAACCGGCAACACCTCCGGCTGCAACTGAACTTGGTGGCCGCCGCAGCCAGGAACAGCCGCCAGACGCGGCGCTCGCATCAACTTTCGTATTGGGATCGTCGAGGACTGGGGTCCGTGCGATTGCTGGCTCCTCCCCAGTTGGAGGAGATGGCGTCTCAGTTTGGACCCGACGCGTTGCAAACGACAGCTGAAACTTTGCGCGAACGGCTCGGCCGCAGTCAGCGGGCAATCAAAGTTGCTTTACTTGACCAACACGCCGTCGCCGGAATTGGAAACCTTTATGCCTCTGAGATTTTGCATCTCGCGCGGATTCATCCCCAATCACGATGCAATCACCTGCGCCGCCCGGACTGGCAGCGGATCGCGTCCGCGACGCGCGAAGTGCTCGCAGCGGCAGTCCGTTATGAAGGCTCGACGCTAAGCGACGGCACATATCGCAACGCGTTGAACGAGCAGGGCGGTTACCAAAATCATCACCGTGTTTACGATCGCGCGGGCGTCCTTTGTCCAGCTTGTGGAAAGGCCAAGATTCAGCGAATCGTGCAGTCGCAACGTTCGACCTTTTTCTGCCATGTTTGTCAGCGTGAACGCAGGCCGTCAAGTTGACCGCTAACCACCGATTCAGCGCCCTACGAACGATCAGTTTGCACTTTCAGGCGCGATGAGTTCTAATCTGACCTAGCGAGCCGTGCCTCTGGAAGCCGCTCAACGAAAGCAGAAATCTTCGCCTTCCAATTGACAGGAGTGAATCTTATGTCCAACCTGCCCCGACATTGCCCCGACTGCGCCGAACGACCGGAAACAAACCGCCGCGATTTTCTGAAAAATTCGGCCGCGGCCGGAGCGGTTGCCGCCGGGTTGGCGACGGGCATTCCCGCCGTTGCCAAAGAGGGCAAGAAACAGGCAACCTCGGAAACATTGGTGCAGCAATTCTACTCGACGCTGACGGAAGAACAGAAGAAGCGCTGCGCGTTTCCGTTCAACCATCGGCTTCAATCGGAAGTGGAAGCCAACTGGCACATCACCCGCGTCCGCGTTGGCCGTGATTTCACCGCGGATCAGCAGGCCCTGATGCGAGAAATCTTTAACAGCCTGCACAGCGAAAAGTATGCAAAAGACGTGATGCGCCAGGTTGAACAGGAGGGTGGTTTCAAGGGAAGTTCGGTCGCGTTGTTCGGCGAACCGGGAACGGACAAGTTTGAGTTTGTCTTGACCGGCCGCCACATGACCCGCCGCTGCGATGGCAATTCGGTGGAAGGCACAGCCTTCGGTGGCCCGATTTTTTACGGCCATGCCGCCAAAGGGTTTAACGAAGCGCCCGACCACCCGGGCAACGTGTACTGGTTTCAGGCCGTACGGGCCAACGAGCTGTTCCAGGCGCTGGATGGCAAGCAGCGGAAAGTCGCACTGCAGTCCGATCCTCGCGGCGAGGATGGCACGGAAACGGTTCGTCTAAAAGGCAAAGACGGCCAATTGGGAGGTCTGCCGGTTTCTGAGATGTCGGACGATCAGAAAAAACTGGCCCGCAGCGTGATGAGCGACCTGCTCGCGCCGTTCCGCGAGGAAGATCGCGTCGAGTCCATGAAGCTGGTTGAAAAAAATGGCTTCGACAAATTGCATTTTTCCTACTTCAAGAATATGGACATCGGCAAGGACGGCGTTTGGGACGTGTGGCAAGTCGAAGGACCGCATATGGTCTGGTATTTCCGCGGCAGCCCGCACGTACATACCTGGGTCCACATTGCCGACGGTGCGAAGACCTAGTTTTCTCCCTCCCTTCGGCTGTGGGGAGGGCTGAGGAAAGGGAATGCAAGAGCGAAGATTTGTGCCGGCGTCGTTCGTCGTAGCGGGTCGCTTCGCTGTGCCGCCGTTTACCCCTTCCGCTATGCCGTTGGGTTCCCGGCGGCAAGATCGTGGATGGCGGTCTCTGGTGCTCCTGCTCACCGTGATCCTTTTCGCCGCCGCAGCCGCCGCGCAGGAAGAGGGCATCGTCAATGTCACAGACGTCGCCAAGTGGCGGACGGAAAAAGTTCTGTTGGCCGACGGCCGGGCTATTTCGGGGCTGGTGCGGTATGAAACCAGCAAGTTCGTCGAAATCGTTGAAGTCGGCTGGAAACCCGGCGTGCCGATGTACCTATTGGTGCGCTGGGTGCCTCGGTCGAACATCAAAAGAATCGAGCGGCTGGACGATTCGTTGCGAAGAGATTTGGAAAAGAAGATCGCCCGCTTTCGAAATCGCACGCGGATTGCCGCCGCAAAAATTCAAGAAGTCGAGCTTTCCACGGGTAAGATTCAAGCCACAAAATGCCTGGTTTACGAAGGCCCATGGTTCTCGCTGTCGAGCACCGCGGACGAACTGCTGACGCGTGAGGCGATCGTGCGGCTCGAACAGGTCATCGCCGGCTTTCGTACTTTTATTCGCCCTCGCAAACAACCCACGCAGTCACTACACATCGTCGTGCTGGGGCAACTCGATCAGTATTTGGACTACCAGAAACTCTCGAACTTGAATGTCCGCAATCCAGCCTACTTCGACCCGGATCGTAATGAGATCGTTGCCGGTGGACAACTCGCCTCGTTTGCCGCCAAGTTGAACGAAACCCGTGCGCACCACAACAAGTTGCTCGACCGTTATGCTCGGCAGCAAGACGAGATGCGTCAGAAACTTCAGGCGCTCACTCGCCGGTTGCGCGCTAGTGGTGCAAGCGATGAAGAATCCCGAAAAGTCCGCGACGCGGCCCGTGCGCAATGGAACAAGATCGTCGAATCGCAAGAACTCAAGATCCGCATTGCCGAGCGTGAAAATGAACGGCAGTATCACGAACAGTTTCGAGTTCTTTATCACGAGGCATTTCACGCCTATCTACAAAGTTACGTTTTCGACACCGCGCGTTACAACATTCCGCGGTGGTTGAACGAAGGGTTAGCCCAGGTCTTCGAAGCGGGCATGTTGGACGCTGGCACATTACGGCTCGACGCTCCCAACGAAAAGGCGTTGCGCGAACTGCAGATCGATTTGCGGCGTGGACGGGTGTTGTCGATCGACGAACTTCTGCAATCTCGGGCGGAAACATTCCTCGTCGCTCACAACGATTCCGCGGGGCGGGCAAACCGGCTGTATCTCCACTCCTGGGGAGTTGCCTATTATCTGACTTTTCAACTTCAATTGTTGGATAGCCCCGGCCTGGACCGCTATCTTGACAGCACCATCGGCCCGAATGACCAGACCCGCCGATTCGAGAAAATGATCGGCATGCCAATTGAACGGTTCCAGCAAGAGTGGCGGCGGTTTGTGCTGAAACTGGAATCGAATGTCACAGAATCGGTGCCATGACGTCTTACTAGACTCAAGCCGAGTTGCGATTGACTGCGAAGCACCGCTTTTCGATGCGGACTCGGTCGCTACTTGCGCACTTTGTTAGCCGTGTTCGGCTCAATCATGTTCCATGCTTTCCACGATCAGTGTGCACATTGCGACTACTGGTGCAATCGTAATTCGCCGAAGGCAGTTATCGGCTGTGTTAATTGTCCGAAATCCGAAATTGTGTTTGCAATGTTCCACCAAAATGCCGATCAAGGCGGAGGAACCAAGCCTAGCTCGCGATGGGGCATAAAGGATTATGGCTGAATCAATCTTGTCTGAAATCGATGTAATTAACGAATTGCCTTACCGCCTCTGGGCACGCCAACACTACGTCCCTCACGGGCAACGAAATGATGAGTGGCATTCGGTAATTCTCGAAGAAATGCAAAGAAAAGACGAAGACGGTGTGGTCGCCTCTAGTGTATCTGCCGCCGCGACGGATTTTGAGCCTCACGCATTTGGTTCAACCAGTGTTACTACTACGCTGATGGCATGTGTTGGCTACACTCGGTTTGACGCGGGCGCATAAAAGTCAACTCAAAGTTGGCTGCCTGGTTGCTGCTTGCGGAACCGCTTCGCGGTCGCTTATCATCAAGACACGTTTCCGTGTTTTTGGAAGACTTCTGCAAGTCAGCGACTGGTGGTGTCATGTCT
This sequence comes from Planctomycetota bacterium, assembly GCA_036337375.1. Lineage (GTDB taxonomy): Bacteria > Planctomycetota > Planctomycetia > Pirellulales > UBA7805 > JAYZEI01. Next base: position 9,932 of record JAYZEI010000251.1, read on the forward strand.
CGCCGCAAATTGTGCTCACTTGTTGTCATCAGCCTGTCGATCGTTGCCAATCAGACCCGCGCTGAAGAAGACCCTCGTAAGCATCCGCAGCCCAAGAACGTTCGCCCCGGCCAAGTCGTCGAAGGTATTGCGATGACTCCGCCGGAAGACGCCGTCGTTTTGTTCAATGGCCGTGATCATTCACAGTTCACGGATATCAAAGGCAATCCAGTCCGCTGGAAAGTCGCCGATGGTGAATTGCAAGTCGGTGGCGGCGACATCATGAGCAAGTCCACCTTTTCGGACGCGCAGTTCCATGTTGAATTCAGCACGAAAAATGTCGGCAAACGCCACGCGAATAGCGGACTTTACTTTCATCATTTATACGAAATTCAGATTTTTGAATCGCACACGGAAAACCCGCATAGCCCCGGTCAGCAGTGCGGCGCGATTTATCAAACATATCGGCCACTGGTCAATGCATCTTTACCGCCAGGCCAATGGCAAACTTTCGACATCGTGTTTCATGGTGTGAAACTAAACGAAGACGGTACGGTCCGCGTGCCCGCAAGATTCACGGTCTTTCATAACGGAGTGCTCATTCAGTACAACCGTTCACTCCGCCGCGGTACCGGTGCGGGCAGCGGGCGGGAGATGGTCGAAAGAGGGCCGCTGCGTATACAAGCCCATGGTGGGGACGTTCGATTTCGTAGCATTTGGTTCCGCCACATCCCGCCCATCTCAGCAGCAACCGCCGGCTCGCTGAACAAGCCGCGGCCTCGTGGAAATGCGGCGCGGGTCGGCCCTGCGTTGGCCGGTACGGTTGGTTTTCCGGGGAAATTACCGAGCGACGCTGTTGTGCTGTTCGACGGCAAGACCTTGGATAGATGGGTTCGATCCAACGACCGTACCCGACCGGCGAACTGGCTCGTACGAGACGGTCACACTCGTGTTGGCGACGATACCATCATCACCAAGAAACCGTTCGGAGACGTACAACTCCACCTCGAATGGGCAACACCGGCCGATGTCAAAGGCAGCGGCCAAGGCCGCGGCAACAGTGGTATCAAAATGGAATTGGTCAACGAAGTACAAGTGCTAGATTCGTACACAAACGAAACGTATCCCGACGGCCATGCCGGCGCGATTTATGGCCAATACGCGCCCTTGGTCAACGCATCGCGCCCACCCGGTAAATGGCAGAGTTACGACATCGTCTATCGTACGGCCAAATACGACAAAGGTGGTTCGGTGACCGGTCCGGGTAGCTTCACGCTGCTCCACAACGGTATTTTGGTCCAGGATCACGTGCGGTTGAAATGGCCCCGCAACCGAGGACCCCAAAACGGCGAGCCTGTCGTTGGGCCGATTCTGTTGCAAAGTAAGGGCGCCCCCGTTCTCTATCGCAACATTTGGCTGCGGCAACTCGTGCCGCAAAGCGCCGATCCGCCAGACATCGCGCCGTCGGTTCGACTACCGAAGCAATTTGTCTACGACGGCAAGCGGGTCATCCTGCAAGCGGAAGACGCCGATGTGGACGGCGCGGGAATTATCAGCACGAATCCCGGTTACACCGGAACTGGTTTTGTTGACTTCCGCGCTGCCAAAGAGGAGACAATTATTTGGTCAGTCGGCTCTAAGCAAGCGGCCGACTGCACTCTTACGATCCGATATTCAACAGGGAATCCAGACCAACCGTTGCGGTTGTCGGTTAATGGCAAAGTGCTTACCGAACGGGTACCGTTTCCTGGCACTGCCGATTGGGCAACTTGGCGAGACGTTTCGCAAGACGTCAATTTAGCTGCGGGAGTCAACACGATCGAACTGCGAAGCATCGGAAACAGCGGGCCAAATGTTGATTGCCTGATACTCTCGGCATCTCGTTGAATGAAATCGACCGCATGCCGTCCGTCGTTTCGCTCCGAACTGATCCGTTGCCATCTCCAGAAATAGAAGTTGACGATCGCCGTGGCGGCGAGAGGTCGGTGACACTACACGCCCTGGAACACCATGGTTCATGGGGCTTCGAATCGATCGTACCAGAGACATTTGATGCGGAAGACAGATCGCGGACAGGTCGTGGAAATGGCGGCTACCACGCTCGTGAGTGACGCAACTGCAGCGCGAAATATCCGTGATTTTCCAAGTGGAATCGAAGATGCCCCAATGGGGCACTGATAATCCTTCGCACGTAAAAAATCCGATTGATGCTTTGACTATTCGAGAACGATACGATAGTGGCTGCGTACCGAATTGAGAACTGCGGAACACCTGCTAGAATCAGGCTTCTCACGGATGCCTATTCGAAGGATCGACACTGTTTGATCGAGGTGCGTCATGGCCGATCGCCGTTTTGTTCATCTGCATTGTCATAGCCATTACAGTCTACTGGACGGAGCCGCGCCGACGCGTGGATTAGTCGAGCGCGCCCAGCAGTTGGGCATGAATGCGCTGGCCATCACCGACCACGGCAATCTCCACGGCGCAATCGAATTCTATCAAGATGCCAAGAACGTAGGCATCAATCCGATCATTGGCTATGAAGCATACATTGCGCCCGGCAGTCGGTTCGAAAAAGACGCCGGCTCAATGAAAGCAGCCAGCTATCATTTGACGTTACTGGCACGGAATCGCACCGGATTTAAGAACTTGACGCGGATGGCATCGGCCGCGTCACTCGAAGGATTCTATTTCAAGCCGCGGATCGATCGCGAGCTACTTGAGCAGTTCAACGAAGGCATCATTTGCCTCTCGGGTTGCGTCTCGAGTGAGTTTAACCGCGCAATCCTCCGTGGCGGTGCGACCGAGCATGCACTAGACGAAGCTTGTGAAGTCGCCAGTTGGTTTCATGGCGTGTTCGGCGACCGTTATTTTATTGAGATCCAAAACAATGGCTTAGAAATCCAGCAACAGGCCATGCAGGGAGCCGTGGACGTCGCGAAAAGAATGGGGCTACCGCTGGTAGCAACCTGCGACGCCCATTACATCAATCAAGAGGATGCCGAAGCGCAGGACATCTTGTTGTGTATCAATACGGGAAAATTTCGCACGGACGCCAACCGGATGCGGATGGAGAACGACCAGTTCTATCTTCGCAGCCCCGAAGAAATGTATTCGACGTTCACCGATTTCGAAGACGCCGTTCGACGCAGCCAGGAAATCGCCGA
>JAYZEI010000252.1:0-10977 GCA_036337375.1 Planctomycetota bacterium
AAAGAAAGTCCATTCAATCGCCGGTCCCGGCGAAGTCTCTCGCTCATCCTTTAGCACGGGCGTTCGCACGCGTATTTTTGTGGTCGAATCAGACATGGGCTTAATTGTAATCGATGACGGGGCGGACCTCGAGAACGACGCACCGTTGAGGTGTCGCCGCTGTAACCCAAAACGTGAACGGAAGACGGAATTTGTTCCTGCGCCGATGGCGGGGAGCACCGAAAGTGAACTTCATCGTAGACGGGGTGTGCCTGGATTTACGTAAGATGATTTCAGTTGTTTACGAACCGGTTTTTTTTGAAGATGCTTGGCCGCTGGTGAAGATAACCGGCATTGCCTATCAAGCCGGATTGGAGATGCGAAATTCAGCACATAATGTGTGGTTGTATCTGCCGACCGGTCCGGAAAGGCGGGCCAGAGGGTAACGTCGTGCGGTGCGTCTTAAACGCGAACTAGCCAGCCTGAAACAGCAACACCCGGGATGTTGCGCGACCGTCGGCTGCTGGGCACGATCGGCCCGTGCTCCATCAGTCGCCCGTCTTTTTTTTCAGCTTTGAATAATCCAGCGCGATCGTGCCGGCGACCGCATCGCCGAGCTTTTCCAGATCGATCTCTTCATGGTTGGCCACGATCGCCTCGGCCCGCCAGCCGATCAACACAAATTGGGTTGGATTGTTGCCGCGATCATGTTCGTTACTGTAGAGATACAGTATGTACTTGCCGTGACGCAGCTTATTGAGACCATCGCCCTGCGGGTCGTAATAGCGGAACGTCTGGTTGCCTTTGGCCACGATCTTTTTTAGTTTTAGCTTGCTGTCGCCGCCGGCTGGCGTCGGGACTTCAATTTCTTTCCATGCGGTCACGCCTTTTTCGACGGGCGGGTCGCCGCGGCGCTTGGTATCTTCTGCTGGTGATGCATCAAAAGTCTCCAACAATTTTTTTCTTAAGTCCGCCTCCAGATTTTCTTGCGACCCGGCGTCGATGTCGGTCACCGCAATGTAGCAATAACAAGCGCTCGTATCGTGGTTTTGTATGGTCGGCATATATCGTTCGTAAGTGCGGACGTAGCCGGGTAACTTGATGAAGTTCGGCTGGAGACGATCCGGATTGAGCGGACGTGTATTTATTTTCGGATCGGGAGTTTTGGCGTCCAGTGCGGAGGACCGCCCATCAAACAGTTTGGGTAACCGCAACGAAAGCGGCGTGTCGGGAATCGGAGTCGCCACGTCGTACAGATGTCGAAACGGCGCCTCATTTTTGAGTTCGTCGAGCGATGCCTGAAACTTCTTCTCATACGCGCTCGAACCGCACCCCGTTTGTAACAGAATTGCGCCGCCGAGCGCTACGGCGATATGGATGGGGCCAACTTTCATTGGTATCGGTCACTCCCAGTCGTCATTTTTTCTTCCTTGCCGTTCCCGCCAAAGCGTGGTAGCGGCCCCCATCAATTCTGATTTGAAGCCGAACTAAGTCAACCGGCATCGTTGTGGCTGTGGGTCAGATAACGACCGGATTCTCCTTGTGATCGTGTGGGGGCACGCCGCGGAGGTAGTCGCCGTATTCGTTTTTCAGGGGTTCGGCTAACGCTTTGAGTTGTTCGGCGGAAATGAAACCTTTCAAAAAAGCAATTTCCTCGAGGCAGGCAATTTTCAGACCCTGGCGCCGTTCGATGGTTTCGATAAACACACCCGCCGACATTAGCGATTCGTGAGTTCCCGTATCCAGCCAGGCGAATCCGCGGCCGAGCTGCTGCACGTAAAGTTGTTCCATTTCCAAGTAAGCGCGAATCACATCGACGATCTCCGTTTCGCCCCGCGCGGAGGGTTGTAATTCGGAGGCAATGTCGAGGACGCGGTTGTCAAAAAAGTACAATCCGGTTACGGCCAGGTTTGATTTTGGCTCGGCCGGTTTTTCTTCCAGTACGATCGGCCGCCCGTCATCATCCAACTCGAGGACGCCGTAGCGTTGCGGATCTTTGACCACGTAAGTGAATACCGTGCCGCCGCAGTCGCGGCCCGCCGCTGCGGCCAGCATCTGGTGAAATCCGTGGCCGTAAAAGATGTTGTCACCCAGCACCATCGCTACATTGTCGTTGCCAACAAAGTCGCGGGCCAATACGTATGCCTGCGGCAATCCGTCGGGGCTGTGTTGCACTTGATATTGGATCGAAATGCCCAGCCAACTGCCGTCGCCTAGTAGCCGCTCGAAGTGGCCGATGTCGTCCGGCGTGGAGATTAGCAGGACGTCGCGAATCCCCGCCAGCATCAGCGTCGATAGCGGGTAGTAAATCATGGGCTTGTCATACACGGGCAGAAGCTGCTTGCTGATGGCGCGGGTCACGGGATAAAGCCGCGTTCCCGCACCGCCGGCGAGGATAATTCCTTTTTTATAGGCTGATGTGTCTGCCATCTCGCCATTCCCTTGTTGTTTAACGGGCCAGCCCTAACCGCTCGCGCCGATATTTGCCCGTAGTTACGCGCTCGACCCATTCCGTATTGTCGAGATACCAGCGTATCGTCCGCAGCAATCCGGTTTCAAAATTTTCTTTCGGTTGCCAGCCGAGTTGCTGCCGTATTTTGCTCGCGTCGATCGCATAGCGCCGATCGTGTCCCGGTCGATCGGTGACAAATGTGATCAGATCGCGGCACGGGGCGTGCGGCAAACCGGGTCTTAGACGATCGACGATGTCGCAAATTGTTTCGACGATCTCGAGATTCGCCCGCTCGCAGTCTCCGCCGATATTGTAAACCTCGCCCGGCGCCCCTTTTTCCAGCACCGTACAAATCGCCTCGCAATGATCTTCGACGAACAGCCAGTCGCGCACGTTTTGGCCGTCGCCGTAGACGGGAAGCGGCTTTCCCTCCAGCGCGTTGAGAATCATCAACGGAATCAATTTTTCGGGGAACTGATGAGGCCCGTAGTTGTTCGAACAGTTGGTGATCACCACCGGCAACCCGTACGTGTGATGGTACGCCCGGACGAAGTGGTCGGACGCCGCCTTGGAGGCCGAATAGGGCGAGCTGGGTGCGTAGGGCGTCGTTTCTGTGAAGTAGCCCGTTGGTCCCAGAGATCCGTAAACTTCATCGGTGGAGACGTGCAAGAAACGAAAATGGCTCCGGGCCGTGTCCTCAAGCGATCGCCAGTACTCCAGTGCCGCGGCCAGTAAATTGCATGTCCCAACCACGTTTGTCTGAACGAATTGTGCGGGGCCGTCAATCGACCGATCGACGTGCGACTCGGCTGCGAAATTCACGATCGCGACGGGTTGGCGATCGGTCAGCAATTCGGCAACAAGTTGCGTGTCGCCGATGTCGCCTTCCATAAAAAAATAATCGGGCGAGTCGGCGAACGGACAGAGCGAGTCGAGATTGCCTGCGTACGTCAGTTTGTCGAGGTTCGTCAGTCGTCCGCGCTGCTGCCCAAGCCACTGACGGACAAAGCAACTTCCAATGAATCCGGCTCCACCGGTGACAAGAATCGAATCCATGTTCCACTTTCGCAACCCAGATTGAAATACGTGCGAACTGGTCACAGTGTAACGGCTTCGAAGCGGCGCGGGCAGACGAATCTCCGTCGCTGTTTTCGGGCAGGGTTCGTTGGGATAGCGAGAATTCGACGACAACCGCACACGGGCTTTACTCCCCGGTCGGATGGTTGCGAATCCGGTTCTGTGTGGCGGTCATAGCTTTCCGAGATCTACGCCGTCCGCCGTGATCAGTGCCATCCAGGCGTCGCCACCAAAGATAGTTGCAGCCTTCTCCGCCTGTCTTTTTTCCGCTTCGGCGTACAGTCGCTTGACGAATTCCATCGAGTACGCCGGCGATTCGTCAAATATTTTTCGCACCGAAAAATTTTTGTCGAGCGGTTTGGTAAGAAACTGCTTTACGTACCGCACGCCGTCGCCCGCGATCGACAGGTCTCCCAGTGTGTGGATGTTCGCCCGGACGCGTTTGGCGGACATCCGCTTCCAGTAGACTTCGACGATCTCCGGAATATCGGTGCAAGGCCACAAACCGGTCAGCCAAATTCCAAAATCCTTGCGATGGGACGAGCCTTTCAAGGTTTGCGACACGGAGTCATCCAGGTGGTCGATCAGCTTGGCCGCGCAGTAATTGAGTCCGCGCTTCCACGACCCCGTCATCGTCCGTTGAAAGCGATCGCCATTGATAATTTCTGAGACGGGCACCGGGCCTAATTCGTTCTGGCCAAAGTGAGTCACCACGCACGACTGTCCCTGGATTGGAAAGAGTTTCTGTAAGTTCGTGGCTTTCACCTTTGACCCCGCGTCGTTGGTTTCGACGGACAATCCATCGGCAATTAGCGCGACGTGGTGCTTGCCCCGGGCTCCAATGATCAGTGTCACGGTTGGCTCCTCGATAAGAATTCAAAACCGGAATTCTGAAGGAAACGGGATGTCTCGGCGTAGTCGATTCGGCGTCCCCCCGGTATCATGGTGATGGCGGTAGAGCGAGCCGTCAACTATAATTCCGGCTACTTGGACTCTCCGCGACTTCCACTGCAAACCTCGCCCTTTTCAGAAGGAAACCGTCATGCCGAACACTGCGAATTTTTCGCGTCGTGAATTTCTAAAAACGAGCGCCGCAGCCACCGCAATTTCGGGCGGTGTCTGGTCCAGCGTCGAGGCTGCGGAAGATAAGTCCGCCAACGGCAAGCTCAATATCGGCTGCATCGGTACGGCCAACCAAGCGCGTTTCAGTATCAACAACGTTAAGCACGAAAATATTGTTGCCGTCTGCGACATCGATCAGAACTATCTCAACCGCGCAAAGAGCGATTTCCAGAGCGCCCGCGCTTACAGCGATTATCGAGAGTTGATCGCAAAGGAAAAAGGTAAAATTGACGCCGTGACGATCGCCGTTGCCGATCACAACCACGCGCCGGCGACCATTCGTGCCATTCGTGCTGGGATGCACGTCTATTGCGAGAAGCCTTTGACCCATACGGTTCACGAATCTCGGGTAGTTGCTGAAGCAGCCAAGAAGCATAACGTTGCCACGCAACTTGGCACTCAAATCCATGCGGGCGAAAACTATCGGCGCGTTGTCGAGATGATCCAGTCGGGCGTGATCGGCTCCGTCCACGAAGTTCACGTTTGGGTCGGCAAAGGTTGGGGTGGTGGCGAGCGGCCCAAGGACGGCCAGGAGCCTCCAAAGACGCTCAGCTGGGATCTTTGGATAGGCCCCGCACCCGAGCGGCCGTTTGCCAACGGCCGTTACCATCCCGCACAGTGGCGGCGGTGGTGGGATTTTGGTCAAGGAACGCTCGGCGATATGGCTTGCCACTATATGGACATGCCATTCTGGGCGCTCGACTTGCGGCACCCGACGCATTGTGAGGCGGAAGGTCCGGGCGTTCATCCCGAAACGTGCCCGCTCGGCCTCACCGTTCGATACAAGTTCCCAGCCCGCGGCAATCTGCCGCCGGTTAATTTCACGTGGTACGACGGCAAGCAGATTCCGCGCGAAGTGAAAGGCCATCGCGTCCCGGGTAGCGGCGTGATGTTCGTCGGCAGCGAGGGTGAGATGTTTGCCGACTACGGTAGCTATCGTTTGTTTCCGGCGGAAAAATTCGCGGGCTACAAGCCGCCGGAACCGACCATCCCGCGGTCGATCGGCCACCACAGAGAATGGCTCAAGGCTTGCCGCGACGGATCGCCGACGACCTGCAACTTCGATTACTCCGGCGCGTTGACCGAGTCCGTTTTGCTCGGCAACGTCGCTTATCGCACGGGTAAGTCGCTGGAGTGGGACGCGAAGAACCTGACCGTCACGAACCACTCGCCTGCCGCCAAGTATGTCCGGAAAGAATACCGGCCCGGCTGGGAGGTCGCGTAGGGCGAACTGCTCGATTTTAGGGTGGCTTGCCGGTGCGGGATTGAACCTGCTTTCAGATGCCGCCGCCGCAAATAAGATTTGCGGGTGCGGCCCGCCTTACTGTTCGATGTACTTCAGTTGAATCGCCGTCTTCGGCAGTTTCTTCTGAAGCAGCGCCACGCCGTTTGCAGTGACGCCGGTGCGGGTGACTTTCAGATCCTTCAACGCGGTTAGGCTCTCCAGATGTGGCAGGCCGGCGTCGGTCACCGCCGTCGATCCCAGGTGCAGAAACGCCAGTTGCTTCAACGCCTTCAAATGAGCCAGACCCGCGTCGGTCAATTGCGTGTTGTCCACGTTGAGCCACTGCAACTTGTGCAGACCGGACAGATGCGCAATGCCGTCGTCCGTGACGACGACGCGCCACAGATTAAGTTTTTTCAGTGCCGACATCTTGCCGACATGTGCAAGCCCCTCGTCGAAAATCAGTCCCGTTTCACTGACGTCCAACTCCTCCAGAGCCGGCAGCTTTGACACATGCTCGAGCCCTTTGCTCGAGACCTGCGTCTGCGCGACCCGAAGTTTTCGCAGCCGTGGAAATTGTTTGAGCACGGCCATCGCTTCGTCACCAACCAAAGTCTTGGCCAGATAAAGTTCTTCGACTCGCTTTAGCGATGCGAGTTTTGCGAGCCCTTCCTCGCTGACCCACAAGAAATCCAGCGCCAGCACTTTTAGGCTCGTCAACTTTTCCAAGTGCTCGAGCCCGTCATCATCGACGGTAGTACGCCCGCTCTTGCCGTTGAAACGCAAGCCGCGCAGGCTATTTAAGCCCGCCAGATGCGCCATGCCAGCGTTGCTGATTTTACAACCCCGCAAATCGAGATTTACCAGTGTCTTAATCTTGCCGAGTGTCGCCAACCCGGCATCGCTGATATTCGTATCATTGAGCAGCACCGCGCGGAGGTTTGTGAGATGCGCGAGCGGAGCTAGTTCGGCGTCGCCGATTTTTGTACCGCGAAAATTGACTTCGGCCAGCAGGCCTTTGTCGTCGAACTTAAGCGCAGCGGCGGATGCTTTAAGGGATTTAACGGCATCGGCATCGTCGGCCGCAGTAGTTTTTGAAACGCCCGTGGACAAAAGAAAAACAACGCCAACGCGAAAAAGCCATTCCATTTCGCAACCACCTTTCATTGTGAATTCGATGCGACCCATTACTGTTTATAGCAAGTGGTGGTTCGTTGCTCCAACTAGCTATGTTTCTTCGCAGCACATCAAGGAACGCGCGCGGAGCGGATGCGTCACGGTAAGGTCCATTTTGAGTTTCTGTCGGACGAACTAAACCAATTCGACCGGCAGGGATCGTGGATTGCCAAAACGCCCATTGCTCTAGTATATTGCGGAACCTCTATTACCCGCCCTCGGTCAGCGAGAGGTGGTATCTGGTCTACTCCCATTGACTTACGGCAATGTTCGATTCACTGCAGGAAAACTTGTCGTCCGCTTTGCGATCGCTTCGAGGCAAGGGAAAGCTGAGCGAGTCCAACATGCGCGAAGGCCTCGCGCGGGTGCGGGAAGCGCTGCTTGAGGCGGATGTCAGTGTTTCGGTTGTCAAAGAATTCATGGCCGTGGTCACCGAGCAGGCGGTCGGTGACCGCGTGCTCAAGTCTCTTGATCCTGATCAGCAGGTTATCGGCATCGTCAACGATGCGCTCATCAAGTTGATGGGGCCTGTTGATCCGACGATCAAGTTGCGCAAGGGCGCGGTGACGATTTTAATGCTCTGCGGTTTGCAGGGTTCTGGTAAGACGACAACGTGCGCGAAACTCGCGAGGCGGATCAAAATATCCGGCGCGAGGCCCATGTTGGCGGCCGCCGACTTGCAACGGCCGGCGGCGATCGACCAACTTGAAGTACTGGGCGGCCAGATCGACGTGCCGGTTTACGCCGACCGCGAGATCAAAGACCCGGTCAAAGTTTGCCAGGCTGCAGTTAAGGAGGCCAAATCAAACGGCTCGCAGGTTCTCATTCTGGATACGGCGGGGAGACTGGCGATCGACGAAGAGTTGATGGCTGAGCTTACTAATATCGAAAGCCGCGTTCAGCCCGATCAGGTTTATCTGGTCGTGGACGCCATGACCGGACAGGACGCCGTCAACAGCGCAAAAGGTTTCAATGATGCGTTGGAATTAGACGGCGTCATCATGACCAAACTGGATGGCGACGCTCGAGGCGGCGCGCTGATCAGCGTCAAAGAGGTCACCAACGTACCGGTCAAGTTCGTCGGCGAGGGCGAGCGGATCGAGGATCTTGACGAATTCGATCCCGAACGCATGGCCGGGCGGATTCTCGGCATGGGTGACATTGTCGGGCTCGTCGAGCAGGCGCAGCGAGAATTCGACCAGGAAGAAATGCAACGGCAGGAAGAGCGGTTGCAGAAAGGCGAGTTTACGCTTGACGATTTTCGCAAGCAGATGCAGCAGATTACCAAACTCGGACCAATGGGAAAGGTGTTGAAGAAGTTGCCGGGAATGGGTGGCATGTCTGACGCGCTAGATGGCGCGGATGTGGAGCAGGACATGCGGCGGTTGTTCGGCATTATCGATTCGATGACCGCAGATGAACGGCGTAATCCGACCCGGGTCATCGATCAGAGCCGCCGCCGCCGCATCGCCGACGGCGCGGGCGTTGCGCCGAATGAAGTCAACGATTTGATCAAGCAATTCGATGGCATGGCTGCCATGATGAAACAGATGGCCGGGAAGGGAATCCGCGAACGGATGCGGATGGCCAAGGAACTTCAAAATCAGGCCATGGCGAACCCTTCGGGGCAATTGACCAAAAAAAAGATCGGTACGGGCAAGCGGCTTACGTCGAAAGAAAAAGTGAAAATAAAAAAACAACGCGAAAAAGAAATCCGTCGCCGCAAACGATCCGGCAAGGGGTAGTCGTGACCGAAATCGCCTGTGGGGCCCGGTTCTGCCTCCCCTCGCTCATGCTTCGCGTTGCTGCTACAAATAAGGATTCAAAATTTCACAGGGAGACCCCAAGTGGCAGTTAGAATTCGCATGAAAAGGATGGGCCGTCGGCACCGGCCGTTTTACCGGATTTGCGCCGTCGACGGTCGTGCGCCGCGCGATGGTCGTGTTATCGAGGAGTTGGGAACTTACGACCCGATGGTGCCCGAGACCGATGCGCGAGCGACGCTGGACAACGAGCGGATCGACTATTGGATTGGCGTTGGCGCACAGCCTTCGGACAAGGTCGGTGTGTTGATTAAAAAATATGGGTCGAACGGAACGCATCTCGATGTGCAGGTGGCCGCGAAGGAAAAGTTAGCCTCGCCAAAGAGTTTGCCAGACCTCGGCGCGCCGGTTTACACACCGGAGCCGCCGAAGGAGGAAACACCGGAGCCCGCCGCAGCGGAAGAAGCGGCAGTCCCCGAAGCGGCTGAGGCTGTTGAAGCGCCGGCCGAAGAGCCAGTGGCCGAAGAGCCAGCGGCCGAAGAGCCAGTGGCCGAAGAGCCAGCGGCCGAAGAGGTAGTGGCTGAAGAGCCCGTGGCTGAAGAGCCCGTGGCCGAAGAAATTGCGGAAACTCCCGCAGCGGAAGCGCCAGTCGAAGAAGCGGAAGCGCCAGTCGAAGAAGCAGCAACCGACGAGGCCGCGACGGAGGAATCCGCCACGGAGGAAGAAGGAAAGAGCGAGTAACCCTATTCGATGCGCTTCGATGTACTGACCCTGTTTCCGGAGATGTTTCCCGGCTATCTTGGCCAGAGTCTACTGAATAAGGCAATTGAGTGTGGCGTGGTTGATGTGCGGTTGCACAATCTCCGCGAGTGGGCGACGGACAAACACAAGTCAGTCGATGATCGTCCGTTCGGCGGCGGGCCGGGTATGGTGCTGAAGGCTGATGTTGTTGTCGGGTGTGTCGAAGCGGTTCAAAGAGAAACGGGGACGAAGGGGCACTTGGTCATGTTGACGCCTCAAGGCCGCACGTTGGACCAGGGTGTTGTCGAAGAATTGGCGGGCCACCGTCGATTGCTGATGTTATGCGGACGATACGAGGGATTTGACGAACGAATACGAGATATTTTGCGGCCCGACGAGATTTCGATCGGCGATTATGTGGTCAACGGCGGCGAAGTCGCGTCGATGGTTTTGATTGATGCGGTGGTCCGCTTGATTCCTGGCGTTTTGGGAGACGAGGATAGTAGCCAATATGATTCATTTTCGGGCCCCAACCGCCACTTGCTGGAGTTTCCCCAGTACACGCGGCCCCGCGAGTTTCGCGGACACTCGGTTCCGGAGATTTTGTTGAGCGGCAACCACCAAGAAATTGCCGCCTGGCGAGAGCAACAAAGCCTTCGGCGGACACGTCAACGGCGGGCCGATCTGTTTAATCGGATCGAGAAAAAACAAACAAAAGACAATTCGTAGCGAAGGAAAAAGTGTCATGAATCAAAACGAAATCATTGGCTTGGTGGAAAAGTCGAGTACCAAGCAGCAGCCGCCCGAATTCGAAGTTGGCGACACGGTTGATGTCCATACCCGGATTATGGAAGGCGACAAAGAGCGAATCCAGATTTTTAACGGCACGGTGATCGCTATGAGTGGCGAGGGCAGCCGGGAGATGTTCACGGTCCGCCGTATCGTGGGTGGCGAAGGTGTCGAGCGCAAGTTTCCGCGACAATCGCCAAAGATTGCTAAGGTCGAGGTCAAACGCCACGGTGTCGTCCGCCGCGCCAAGCTTTATTATCTCCGCGATCGTGTCGGCAAGGCGGTTAAATTGAAAGAACGTCGCGCGGAACGCGGCAAATAGAACGGATGTCGATCCTTCGTGGGGGGCCGTGTCCGGAAAAGCCGTGCGGCGGCAGGCCGAATTATTCCCGTTCGATGACTGAGCCGGCGAAAGGGAGCAGCGCGTGCTGAATTGGCTGCGCCGTTTGCGCCGCCGGCCCCGATCTCTCGGCCGGCGTGGTGAGGCGGCTGCGGAGAAGTTTCTCAAACGTCTTCGCTACAAAATCGTCGGCCGCAGCCAGCGAGATAGGCTTGGCGAATTGGACTTGATCGCCGTTGATCTCCGGGGCGAACGCGGCAAGACGGTTGTATTCGTCGAAGTCAAAACGCGCTCATCGCATGATTCGGGCCAC
>JAYZEI010000253.1:0-21374 GCA_036337375.1 Planctomycetota bacterium
GCTTCGCGACCAAGACCAACTGCGAGTGCCGCTGGTTCTCTGCGGCGCCCCCGGCGCAGCAACCGCATCTATCGACCGCACCATCGCACGGCTTTGCCTCAAAGACCAAGTTCGTCATCTCGGCTTTGTCGAGTCGGACGATGTAACGGCACTGTTTCACCGTTGTCGTTGCGTTGTATTTCCATCTTTGTTTGAAGGTTGGGGCCTGCCGATCACGGAAGCGCTTTCGTTAAAACGGCCGATCGCTTGCGCTAATGCAGCGTGTTTGCCGGAAGTGGCGGGTGACGCAGCAGCGTACTTTGACCCACTGAACGTTAAATCGATCGCGTATCAGATACGGCAGGTCTGGACGAACGCGGAGCTTCGCCAGCGGCTTGCACAGAATGCTCACGGCGTTGTCCGAAACTTAACTTGGAAAAATACGGCGCAACAATTTCGCGCACATTATCGAGATATTTTTGGAGGCAATTCTGCGCGGCACGCCGTCGCCGCATAACCGTGCAGGAACCCGAACATGATCCGCAGACGCCTAAGAACAGTCGTTGATCCACTTCTCCGCGCGTTCGATCTCAAACTCGTAAATCGCTTCCGGGCGCCGCGCGGGTTTTCGGACGCGTTCCAACGAATCGCCAATAGCGGCATCGGCATCAAGCACATCTTTGACGTCGGTGCCTCGGATGGGCAATGGACGCGCAGCTGCTTGAAGGTGTTCCCGGACGCCCGGTATTTTTTGGTCGAAGCCCGCCATACGCACGAAGCAGCCCTGGCGACCTTTCGGCAGCAACAGCCGAACATCGATTACACCATCTGCACTCTCGGTGCGCAGACGAAGAACGCGGAAATCTACGAACACGGGAACCAAACTAGCGTACTCGCCAGCGAATATGTGGATTCACCTCAAACGAACCGAACAACGGTCGAATTACAAACGCTGGACATGTTGATCGCGCCGGAGCAGTTGACGGGACCGACGATCATCAAACTCGACGTCCAGGGCTACGAACTCGAAGTGTTGCGAGGCGGCGAGCAGCTGCTGTCTACCGATCATGTTCAGTTTTTGCTTGCCGAGGTGTCGATGCGGCGGATCTACGACTCGGCGCCTCTTGCCCACGAAGTCATTCGCTTCGCCGCAGACCATGGATTTCGAATTTTTGACATCTGTTCGTACTGCCCGCGACCGCATGACTTGGAATTGGCTCAGTGTGACGTGCTTTTTGCAAAAAACACGTCCTCACTGTTTGAATACGAAGGATGGAACTAGCGCCATTTGTTCCACCTTTGCGCTTCACATAAGACAACAAGACCATGGACAACAAGACCATGATTAAGATGAGGGATTTTTTCTATCAATCCGGCAAGGATGAAAAGCAGCGCCACGCGCATCAAACCTGGTATCGCGGCGAGCACTGCAACTTCATCGCCAGCAAATTCAACCTAAAAGAAAACGACGCCATTGATAAGTACATCTTGCGCGGCTGGGTACCGCAAGCGCCATTTATTCGCCGCGACACTTGCGTTACGGCATTCGGCAGTTGCTTCGCGCAACACATTACCGAATATCTGCAGAACAAGGGATATACGACCGGCGCGACACTGGTCGAAAAGGACATGCTTGCCGACTTTCACGATAGCCACGTGATCGAATTCGGCGAGGGCATCGTCAATACGTTTGCGATCTTACAGCAATTTGAATTCGCCTGTGAAAACAGGGACTTCTCCGAAAATCTTTGGTACGGCTCCAACGGCCAATTGGCCGAATACAACGAGCGCGTTCGCGCTGCAACGGCGCGACTCTTTGAGCGAACCGAGGTCTTTATTCTGACGCTCGGACTGTCAGAAGTCTGGTACAACAAAACCACGGGTGAAGTTTTCTGGCGGGCGATCCCCCGCGAAAAGTTCGACTCAGATATTCACGGTTTTAAGGTGTCAACTTGTCAAGAAAATATCGACAATCTCGAAAAAATCTACACGCTGATCCGCAAACGCAAACCTGATGCTTCGATTGTCTTCACGCTCTCGCCCATTCCATTGGTAGCGACTTTCCGACCCGTTAGTTGCGTAACCGCATCCACGGTTTCTAAGGCAATCCTGCGAGCTGCGGTTGACGAGTTAATTCGCAACCACGAGCGGGACAAAAACCTCTACTACTGGCCATCCTATGAGATCGTCAAGGAGTACTTCCACGATCCGTACCTCGAAGATAATCGGCACGTGAAGCCTCATGTTTTGCAGACGGTCATGCGGAAATTTGAGCAATACTATCTCGCCGAAACAGAACCGCCCAGTACAAATGTGAAGGAGTCCGTCATACAGTCCCGCCTTGCCCGGATTCGCCAAAGGCCGCTTCAACTCGCCAGGCGACTTTACCATTGGCGGCAGCCGCAAAATCTCGAGAGCCTGAAAACGGGTGGTTCGCATCGCGCATAGCTGATCGCTTACCCATCCGGCCAGGAAGCCGCTCATGACGACGACTAGAATCTCTGCTGTTATTTGCACTTACAATCGCTGCCATCTTTTGGAGGAAACGATTGAAAGTCTGGTGGTGCAGAGTCTCGACCCGGCGAATTACGACATCATCGTCGTTGATAATGCGTCGACCGACGACACGGCACAGGTCGTTGTCAATTGTCAACGTAAGTTTTCCGGACACGACATCCGGCTGATCCACGAAAATACGCTGGGGCTTTCGCACGCCCGTAACACCGGATTCCGCGCTGCAACCGGCCGGTATGTCGCATATCTCGACGACGACGCACTGGCGACAAGCCGATGGCTTGAATCCGGACTTGAGTCGTTCGCGTCGGCCGGCACCCCGCATCCGGTTGCCGTTGTTGGACCTGTGTTTCCAAGATATCCAGAAGGCAAGCCCAGTTGGTTTAACGATCGGTTCGAAACATTCAATCTCGGCGATTCTTCGTTCCGGCTCAACGAACGGCAGAGCTTTATGGGCGGCAACTCGATGTTTGAAAGGTCGGTCCTAGAGAATCTAGGCGGATTTGATCCGCAACTGGGAATGAACGGCGACCGCCTGTGGCTTGGAGAAGAAGTCGAGTTGCTGATGCGAATGCGACAACAGCTAGGTAGCGAATGCTGTGTCGTCTATGATCCCCGCGTCAAAATACTACACGCGATTCCCCGAAAAAAACTGAAAACCAGCTACGTACTTCAGCGTCGATTTCTGAACGGCCGCTGTCGTTATGCAATGGCGGTAAAACGCGGAGCGCTGCAGCGGCCTCGTCTGGCACTCGTATCGCTAGCCTGGATCATTTGGCTTTGCATGTCTGCCGGCATGCACATTTTTCGGTATCGGAGTTTCCGGTCATGGGCGACTGAAAGGGGCGCGCCGATCATGGTTCATGCGGGGATGCTATCGGCCAACCTGGGCTGTCGGGCAACAAAACCCTGGCGTGATGAACCGCAGGCAGCATCTGACGATCCGCAATTTCTGGGGAGCAAGGCCGCATGATCGAAGGTGCCATTTTACTGTTATTCGCAATTTGCGGGGTCTTTTTTGTTTTCGGGTCGCGCCGACTCCGCGCGATACTGATCCTGGTGTCGATCTTTGTAGCCAACCTGGAATTTGAGATTGGCATCGGGCTCAACTTGCCTGTGCTGCTGATGATCCTTTCTACATTTCTCATCATCACGGGCCAGATTTCAATTCACCCCCGCGCCGCCAGCTTATTTTCGCATCGGCTGTTGTTGTTTCTCTGTTGGACATTAGGTATTTGGCTGGTCGGATTTTTCTGCCTCAGCATCGTGAACGACGCGCAGTACGGATGGACGCGGAGTTCGACGGTCAAACCCATCATTCAACTTGTCAGATTTTTTCTGTTTGTGCCATTCAGCCTTACGGTGGCGGACGGCATCCGTACCACCGCAGATTTGCAATGGTTCCTTAAAATCTGGACGCGGGTCGCGGTGATTTCGGCGATTGGTTGCGTGTTACAAGTCGGCGCACACAAGTTGACGGGGCAATCCCTGGGCACCTACCGCGTTCACCGACACAAATTTCACATGACCTTTGCAAAAATCGGCGGTGTGCGAATTCTGCGCGCCAATGGACTTGCCGGCGAACCCAAAGCGCAAGGTATGGCGATGGCCATGTCGCTGTGCATGCTGCTGGGAACCTTTGGACGTGGCATTGTCCGGTTTTCTCGCCGCCGTCATCTCGCGAGCATTGTATTGGTATCGATCTCGCTGTTACTAACATTTTCTAGTGGCGCCGTCGCGATGGCTGCGGTTCTTCTCGGATTAGTGATCCTTGGCAGCGGAACAACGTCCGCGAAACGAATCGCTGTTGCCGCCATTCTCTTTGTGGCGGCAGCGGCAACGCAGTTCTCCGCCAACGCGCAGTCGTTCTGGGAATCGCGGCTGCACCGTATCGTCAGCATCACAACCGACGTACACGGTCGAGGTTGGGGCATGGACAAAGAGCGACCGGCAATGATCTACCTGTTAGAAAATCCGCATCTTGCGATGACCGGCGTGGGATTGGGAATGGGTCCTTTCCATTTCGATCACCTCATAACCAATATGGCCTTTCGCGGGAAATACGTTGACCCCAACAGCGGAATGCTGTGGGGCCTGTACGGATTCGGACTCATTGGCTGGTCGTTGCTGCTGATCGGTCTCGCGCCGGAACTGCGAGGCCAAGGTGTCGGCACGACGATCGCGCCGGCAATCGCGATGTTTTTGCGGTTTACTCTGATTTATTTTCTCGTTTACACGCCAATCTGGTGGTTCATGATCGCCATTGGAATTTCGTGTGCGCCCGGAGTCCAGCGAAAGACGGTACCGCGAAGCGTCGGTGCCCGCGGACTTCGCGCACAACCACAAAGGGAACCGAGGGCGCTCCCCAATGCAACCTAGCATCACGATCGTTACACCAAGTTTCAACCAAGCAGCATACTTGGAAAAGACAATCCAATCCGTGCTCGCGCAACGGGCAGACATTCACGAATATTTCGTGCTCGATGGCGGCAGCACGGATGACTCGGTTGAGATTATCAACAAGTATGCCAGCCAAATCGATTATTGGGTCAGTCGTCCGGACGGCGGTCAGGCGGATGCGATCCGACAGGGGTTTGAGCGGGCGACGGGCGATGTGTTGGCCTGGCTGAACTCCGATGATTTGCTGCTGCCCGGCGCGATCCAGGCAATTCGTGAGCGGTTTTCAAGCTATCCCAAAACCCAGGTCGTCACGGGCCATTATTGCCAAACGGACGCGGACGGGCGGTTGTTGCGATGCATGTGGGTTCCCCGCGTCAGACAGAGTTGGCTCCGCTGGGGAGTTACCCGCATTTGTCAACCTAGCACATTTTTTCGTCGCGATTTCTACGAGCGGATTGGTGGCCTGGATACACATTGGCAATGCGTGCTCGACACGGAACTTTGGTGCCGCATGCTCAGTCACAATTGTAACTGGCATGTGCTACCGCAATATGTCGCCGCACGGCGCTATCATTCTCAGACCAAGGGCAGCACTCTGACCGACCAATACCGCCGAGAACGTACCGAGTTGGCGCAGCGATATCCGCAATATCGCCCCCATGCGATGAAATGCATGGTCGGCCGATGGGTGTTCCGAGGCTATCAATGCTGTAACCGGCAGTTTTGGCGTTCGACGATCGACACGCTGCTGCATCGTCACAAACAACTTCCACTGTCGCCTACACAAGTTTAGAAGGCCAAGTTTGGGATCCCGCTTGCCAATCGCTAATTGGGTTTGACACGCGAAAACTCTCGGGAATATCCTCCGCTGCCCAAACTTCTAGATTACCGGTGCATCGGCATGAAGCTAGCAGTCGTAACGCCCATCCCAACTCCCTATCGCGATCCGTTTTGGGCCGCCGTCTCGCGGCGGGCCGATATCGACCTGCAAGTGTATTATTGCAGTTTGGAAAAAAGTGATCGCCCTTGGAACGGAAATTGGTCACAGGCGTTCGCCGCCGAGGTGCTTAAGGGCTGCAATCTGAGCGGGTGGCGGGGATGTGGAGCATCCTGTTATTGGAACCCTGATGTTGCTCGTCGCTTGCGCGATGGTAAGTTCGACGCGATTGTCCTCGGGGGATACAACCACCCGACGATGTGGTCCGCCATCCGACACGCGCGGACGCGAGGTATTCCGTTATTTCTGATGTGCGAGTCCCATTCGTGGCGGCGACGAAACAGTTTGCGGCGGAGGCTAAAGCAGATACCCGTTCAGTGGCTCGTTTCGCGTTGTGCCGGCACCTTCCCGACCGGTTCCCTAGCCGAACAATATTTGTTGCAGTATGGTGCGGCACCAAAATCGCTAACGCGGATCCCGAATGTTCCGGATGTCATCCAATTGCAACAAACTACGAGTGCGTTGCGCACCTCGCGGGCCGAGTTGCGGCGCCGGCATGCCGTGGACGACCGTCCGACTGTACTGTTTGCCGGCCGCCTGATTTCCAAGAAGCGCGCAGGCCTGTTAATCGAGTCCTTCTACAAAGTTCGTCAAAAGCACGACGCACAACTCATCATCGTCGGCGACGGTCCCGAGCGCGCGGCGCACCAGCGCCGCGTTGAACAACTTGACTTGAGTCAAGACGTTCACTTCACCGGCTTCGTCCAACCGCACGAAATGCCAGCCTGGTACGCAATGGCAGATCTTTTTGTCTTGCCCTCATCCGAGACATGGGGTGTCGTCGTACTCGAGGCGCTGGCCGCCGGCCTGCCGGTAATTATCACGAACGAAGTTGGCTGTCATCCCGATGTGGTTGTCGACCGCTCGCTGGGCGATGTGATCCCCGCCGGCGACGAAAATGTTTTAACCGCGGCTTTACAAGATCGGCTCGCTCGACCGACAAACCCCGAAACGATCCACACGGCATGGGCAGCAGTGCGTGAATCGCTTAGATACGAAGTCCTTGCCAGGCAGTTTATCGACCGACTCCAAAAACAACGCTCCCAACCAATCACCGGCGCCCGGGCCGCCTAGGAATCCGTAGAGATGCGACGAAGCGACTCCAATTTGCGGTTGCCCGATTTTCTCATCATCGGCGCGATGAAGTCAGGCACAACGTCCTTGAGCGCCGATTTGCAGTCAAACCCGAAAATCTTCTTTCCGTCGGTCAAAGAACCGCACTTCCTCACCGACGACGCCGTTCTCACTTCTACAGGCCGCCGTCGCTACGCCCGTTTGTTCTCGACATCCATCGACGGCCAGTGCCGGGGCGAGGCATCGACCGGCTACACCAAATTGCCGTCCATTGACGGCGTGCCGCGCCGCACAAAACAGCTTTTGAAATCCGGTGCGCGATTCGTTTACCTAGTCCGCAATCCAATCGACCGGGCGTTAAGTCACTATTATCATTTGCGCCGTTCGGGCGATTTGACGATCAACATCGACGAAGCGATCCGCCGCGTACCCGAATTCATCGACTATAGCAGTTACGCGATGCAACTTCGCGCATGGATGAATGAATTTGGCCCCGCTAGTTTTTTCGTTGCCCGCTTTGAGGATTATGTGTCGAACCGGCGAGAAGTTGTCACAGATATCTGCCGGTTTCTCAACGTCAAACCGCAACCGCATTTAATCGACGTTAACGCGATCCATAACGGCGGGAATTCGGCGGCCAGCCCGAGGCCGCTGCTAAAGTCCTTGATGCGAAACGTTACGCGAAACCAGTGGTACAAAATGTACGTCCATCCACGTATGCCGCAGCGGCTCAGAAACTCGCTGAAACCGATCGTCATGCGAAAATCGTCCACGCGAACCATGCTGCCGAACGCAGATACTTTGAAATTTCTCGCCGACTGCTTTCGTGACGACATCAAGCAACTGCAGACGATGACAAATCGCCAAGATCCACTATGGGACCTGGACGCACCTCGCAGTCGCATGCCAGCCAGAGAAATTCAATCCGACCTTGGAGGACTCGAGTGCAACTTATCCGCACGCTAAGAACGGTCAGAAATCACCCGCTCAATCGGTCGAACCGCATGGCAGCCATGATGCGCACGCTGCGTTGGCAAGTCGGGTCGCGGCTCCTCTCCAGCGGTACCGTTATACCGTTTACTAAACGGACACGATTGCTCGTCAAGCGAGGTATGACCGGCGCGACTGGAAACATCTATTGTGGGCTCCACGATTTCGAAGACATGGCTTTTGTACTGCACCTACTACGGACCGAAGACACCTTTGTCGACATCGGCGCTAATGTCGGCACGTACACCGTGCTGGCCAGCGGCCAAGTCGGAGCGCGCAGCATCGCCATCGAGCCTGTCCCGCAGACATTCGAACATCTACTGGACAATGTTTTTCTTAATCGGCTAAACGATCGAGTTACCCTTCATAATTGCGGGGTGGGTGAGGAGAACAGCATTCTACGATTCACCGTGCATCACGACACGACCAACCATGTCGTCACGACACCAGACGCCGACCGCACGGCAATCGGAATCAATGTGCGCACACTCGACGAACTCTTGGCCGGCGAGAAACCGAAGCTGATCAAGATCGATGTTGAAGGCTTTGAATCCCACGTTGTCCGTGGTGCCGGCAACGTGCTAGCCGAGGAATCACTATCTGCGGTATTGATGGAACTCAATGGCAGCGGTCATCGCTACGGATTTGACGATGAGACCGTTCACCGACAGATGCTGGGATATGGTTTTCGACCGCACTCTTATCATCCATTCGACCGCACGTTATCGGAGTTGCCCGATAGAAACCACCGCGGTCGAAACACGTTGTATCTGCGGGGCACGGAAAACATCACCGATCGACTTGCGAACGCGCAGACCACTGAACTCCCCTGGTGCAGCGTCTAGCCGTAATACGACTTCTTCGCCAAGTAACGCCCAATTGACTTACTGACATGCATCCTACGATCAGACAATTCGTTGACTCTGCGGCGGGTCATTGGTTCGATTGGACCAATCATGGTCAACGAAATCGCCATCGGTTCTACCACGACGCATGTGGCCTGCGGATTCTGAATTTTCACGAGACGCCCGACAGGTGCTTCGAGCGGTTCGCAAAAATCGTCCGGCGGGCACTCGACAAGTACAAACCGGCGACACCGGACGATGTCGATGCGATGATGGACGGCCAATTGCCACATCTCAACTCCGATCGCGTCCTGTTCACATTTGACGACGGTTACGAAAGCAACTATCGCGCGGCCCGCTGGCTGGCCGAAGAAGGGATTCGAGCGATTTTTTTCGTTGTCCCTTCGTTTCTCGACCGTTCGCCAAACCGGTATCTTGCATACCACCGCACGAACGGCATCTCAGCGTACAACTTCACCCACCGGTGCAACACCGAGTCACCGCGCGGACTGACTTCCGGCCAAGTAAAGGAAATGCATGCCATGGGGCACCGCATCGGTGGCCACAACTACGCGCACCGGAACCTCGGGAGACTTCGCAACCAAGCCGATCTGGACTATGAAATTGGCCGCACGGTCGGAGAATTAAGTGACCTGCTGGCCACGCCCTGCGAGGATTTTGCGTTCGCCTTCGGCTTTAACCAACACTTATCTGCGGAGGCCGCGCAGTATTTGGCGAATAAGTGTAAACGCGTTTATTCAGCGGTACGCGGCCTGAACGTGTCTTCCGACACACCGCCCGGGATGTTGCTGCGGATTACGATTCAGCCAGAGCGGTCTATGGCATTTTCAATGACGGCCATGGAAGGAGCGCTCGATCACCGCAGTCACTCGCAGCGGGCATCCTTGCGCGATCGCTTCCCGTACACGAAACAGGTCGCGACGAATCGCCGGAGCACCGTACTCGCATCCGGTTATTGAGGAACAGATGGAAGTACATCACGTCGTACCGCGCATTCACGAGGAGGCCAGCGGACCATCCTATTCGGTACCCGCGCTGTGCAACGCGTTGTCGCAAACAGGCGTTGAAACACATCTCCACGTGCTGCAACAAGTACCTGAGCGGCCTTTTTCGTGTACGATCCACAGTTATCCCCATGCGTTACCGCCGAAACGCCTGGGCATCTCACCGGCCATGCGGTTGCAACTGGTGACTGAGGCGGCAACGTCCGACATTATTCACAATCACAGCCTGTGGATGATGCCCAATATTTATGCGGCGCAGGCGGCTAGTGCGAATTCGTGCCGCCTGGTGTTATCGCCGCGAGGAACGCTACAGCCGTGGAGCCTCCGACGTCACCGCTGGCGTAAACGATGCATCTGGCTACTCGGACAGCGCAAAACAGTTCAGCAGGCTGCGCTAATCCATGCCACCGCGGAAAATGAACTTTTCGCTATTCGCGCACTCGGCCTGAAAACCCCCGTGGCGGTCGTCCCGAACGGAATCGACATTCCGGAGGAGAGACCGTTGCCAAGTTCCGGCCGACGCAAGCGGGTACTGTTTTTCGGGCGGATCCACCCGGTCAAGGGTGTGGACATGCTGATCAACGTTTGGCCGCGCATCCAGTCCAGGTTTCCGGACTGGGAATTACACATCACCGGCCCGGATACGAACGGTCAGACAGAGAAAATGCAAAATTTAGCAGCCGCAGTTGCGGCACAGCGGATCGTTTTTTCTGGTGCTAAATACGGGCGTGAAAAATCCGACACCTTCCGGCGAGCGGCCCTGTACGTGCTACCTTCACACACCGAGAACTTTGGCCTGACAGTTGCGGAGTCCCTGGCGCACGGCGTACCCGCAATTACTACCACTGGAACCCCCTGGGCCCGCCTCGAAGAGGAGGCGTGCGGTTGGTGGGTTGAGCGCAAGGCGGATACCTTGGAGTCTGCCTTGGTGCAGGCGATGAGCCTATCGGACAGGCAACGGAAGTTGATGGGCCAACGTGGACGCCAGTGGATGCGGCGTGAGTTTTCGTGGTCCACCATCGCCGAAAAGATGCGTAGCTCTTACGCCTGGCTGTTGGGCGGCGGCAACACCCCAAACTGGATCGACACGGTTTCCACGCGACGCTCCTCCACGAACAACCGTAAAGCAGCATGAAAAAGCCGTACACCACTCGACATCATCCAGACGCTCCGCATGGAGCCCGACATGCGGACTCGGTCGTCCCTGTGTCGGTCTTGATTCCCGTCAAGAATGAAGTGAAAAATCTCGGCCGTTGCCTCGACACCGTCGCCGGATGGGCCGACGAAGTCATTGTGGTCGATTCGCAAAGTACCGACGGCACGATTGATCTTGCCGAGCAATGTAACGCCACGATTCTCCAGTTCCGTTATCAGGGTGGTTGGCCGAAAAAGCGCCAATGGGCGTTGGAAACACATGCTTGGCGAAATGACTGGATTCTGCTGCTCGATGCCGACGAGATTCTCACCCATGAAGTCAAGCAAGAGATTGCGAGTGCGATCCGGAATCCAGCAATCGACGGCTATTGGCTCAAGTTTCCGATCGTCTTCCTCGGCCGCATGCTCCGCTTCGGCGACACGAAGCTAAAAAAACTGTCGCTGTTCCGCCGTGGCAGGGGACGTTACGAAAAGCGACTCGAGAACCAAGATGCCAGCATGTCCGATATGGAAATTCACGAGCACGTCGTAGTCGATGGCCCGACAGGCTGCCTGCGTCACCCCGTCCGTCACGAGAACTTCAACTCCCTTGAGCGCTACATCGACAAACACAATGCCTACTCGAACTGGGAAGCGCACGTGCTGTTGCGGGGCGATGACTCTGAGTTGGAAGCATCGCTACTCGGCAACCAGGCGCAGCGTCGCCGCTGGCTGAAAAAAAAGTTCATGCGTGTACCCGGATCGCCACTATTGCGGTTCCTATACATTTATGTGCTTCGCGGTGGATTTCTGGACGGCCGGGCCGGCCTTACGTACGCCATGTTCAAGTTCATTCAAACGTGTCACGTCAAAGCAAAACTTTTCGAACTGCAAATCCATGGCGACAAACCAAAGCACCTCCCTTCCACCGATTTAACTTCATCGGCTGATAGCGCAGCCGTTCAGACGGCTTCCAGTCAACAGCCTTTGCGCAGATGCGGCTAAAACACGTTATTCGATTTTCATTTTAATCCGCCATTATCCAACCGGAGCAAATCATGATTCGCAAACTTCTAGAATCATACAGCCGCGACAAAATTATCAAGCGGCATTTGCCCAAACGGCTCGGCGGTGACCCTATTTTCGTCACCCCGGACTCCGCGCTCCGCTACTGGAGCCCAAACCTGGATTCCACGTTTCAGCCCCTTTTTCGCTGGGCTGAAAATTATGTCGCCAAAGGCGACGTGGTTTGGGATATCGGCGCAAACGTTGGATTATTTGGTTTCGCGGCCGCACACGTTGCTGGCATTGCCGGCGCAGTCATCGCTCTTGAGCCCGATGCATTTCTTGTTGAATTGTTACGCAGGTCGGCGGCCGGTCAAAGCACCGACTGTGCTCCTGTGACGATTGTGCCTGCTGCCGTCAGCGACGAAATCCACTTGGCATCATTTTCCGTCGCCGCACGCGGACGAAGTGCCAACCATTTATCTGATGTCAGTGGTAGCACCATGCACGGCGGCGCGCGGCGAACGGATTGCGTCCTCACGGTGACGCTCGATTGGCTGTGTGCAACGTGCCCCCCTCCCGATGTAGTCAAGATTGACGTAGAGGGCGCAGAAATGCTAACTCTACGCGGCGGTTCGACGACCTTGACAGACCATCGGCCGCTCGTGATCTGCGAATCCCGTCTGACAACCCGCGACGAAGTCACACACTTCCTTCGCAAACACGATTATGCGTTGCTTGACGCGGACGACCCGCACGGCGGTGAACTTAACGTTGTGTGTTACAACACCCTTGCGGTCCCGCGCGAGCGGGCCGGTAGCCTTAAGTCGGCCACAACACTCAAATCGATCGATGCGCCAAGTCATTCAGAACATCCGCAATGGTAAGCTCACTACGATTGAAGTACCGGCGCCCATGGTTCAACCGGGCCAGTTGCTCATTCAGAATCACCGCTCGCTGATTTCCGCCGGGACGGAAAAAACCGTCCGAAATCTCGCCAAAAAATCTCTGCTCGGCAAAGCTCGGGAAAGGCCCGATCATCTGCGCCGTGTTCTCGAAAAACTTCGCCAAGAAGGTCTCTGGAACACCGTTCGGCAAGTTCGCGAAAAGCTCGACGATCCGATGCCGATGGGCTATTGTTCGGCAGGCGTTGTCCTGGCCTGCGGCCCGGGCGTCCAGAACTATAAACCGGGCGACCGCATCGCATCGAACGGTCCGCACGCCGAAGTTGTAAGTGTTGCTAAAAATTTGTGTGCGCGAATTCCCGATCGTGTAACATCGGAGCAAGCCGCATTTACCGTGATCGGCGCGATCGCCATGCAGGGCGTGCGGCTTGCGCAAGTGTCTCTCGGCGAAACTTCGCTCGTCATCGGGCTCGGCCTGGTCGGGCAAATCACCGTCGCCCTACTGAAAGCGGCGGGAGCCACTGTCATCGGCACGGATCCCGATGCGACAAAGTGCGAACTGGCCAGGCAGATGGGCGCGGACGTCGCGCAGACCGACTTACGGTCGGGCGATGTGTTAAACATGACAAACGACCGCGGCGCGGATGCCGTTCTGATTACCGCATCGACCAAATCAGATGTTCCTGTCGCGCTCGCCGGCGACGCCGTACGCAAAAAAGGCCGCATCGTAGCCGTTGGCGCGGTGGGCCTGAACTTGCCGCGCCGCGCTTATTACTTTAAAGAGGCGGAGTTTGTGGTTTCGTGTTCTTACGGCCCGGGCCGTTACGATCCGCAATACGAAGATCACGGCAATGACTATCCGGCAGCCTACGTCCGCTGGACTCAGCAACGCAATATGCAGGCTGTGCTCGATTTGGCCGCCGCCGGACGCATCGACCTGACGCCGCTCATTTCGCACCGTTTCCCGATCGATCGCGCCGCGGACGCTTATGAATTGATCGAATCCGGCAAGGAACCATATCTCGGCATCGTGCTGCAGTATCCTACGGTACCGCGTAGTACCTCCGTCGAATCGTTTCAGTTCAACTCAAGGTCCGCAAAACCCGGGACGATCGGCGCGGGAGTACTCGGCATGGGCCAATTTGCGCGGATGACGCTACTTCCCGCGATGCGTCAGACCGCCGCGTACACTCCCGAAGCCGTCTGCTCGGCCGGCGGAATTTCCTCCGGACATCACGGAAAGAAGCACGGATTTGCGATCGCCAGCAACAGTGAATCCTCCGTAATTCGGCATCCGCGGGTCGACGCCGTTTTCGTCCTCACTCGCCACGATCAACACGCTCGCCAGGTAGCCGAAGCACTCCGCGCCGGGAAGCATGTCTTTGTCGAAAAACCGCTTTGCCTTGATTGCGGCGAACTACACGGAATCGAACAAGTTCTGCATGATCTCGGCCACGAAGCGGGGCAGTTGATGGTTGGATACAATCGGCGTTTTTCGCCCGCCACACAAGCGGTGTGCGAAAGTTTCGCGAACGTCGGGCAACCGCTGACCGTGTCGATTCGAATGAACGCCGGGGCAATCGATCCGGATCATTGGACACAGGTCGAATCAATCAGCGGCGGACGAATTATTGGCGAGGCGTGTCATGCGATCGACCTGGCGACATTCCTGACCGGTGCGAACGTTGTCAGGGTCTGCGCCGAAGCGATCGGCGGGCCTCACGCTCCGGAGATCAGCGAGGACCAGTGTTTTATCACCCTGCGGCACGCCAACGGCAGTGTCTCCAGCATCGCATATCTGGCCGGCGGTGATCGGGCGATGCCGAAAGAACGCGTGGAGGTGATCGGTGGTGGCAAATCGGCGGTCATCGACGACTTTCACCGTGCGGAATTATGGTCCGGCGGCAAACGTAAGACGATCTGGCATGGACGACAAGACAAGGGGCACCGCGGCGAACTGCAGGCATTCGCCAACGCGATCCAATCCGGTGCCGCAGCTCCCATCAGTTGGAACGAAATTCGCAACACATCGCTAGCCTCGATCCTCGCCGTACGCAGCATCAAAGAAGGTGTACCGATCGACATTCCACCCGCTTTACCGATGATGGAACCCGTTGAGCCAATTCGCCGTGCCGGTTGAATCGACACGATAACGACGAGGCAGCGCTTTCATGCACCATCCGCCATGCACCACTCTCGCGGCGCGACCGCGGATTCAGGCCGCACTCGAATGGCTCTGCCGTTCGCAGGACATCACCGGCGGCGGGGGTTCGGCGGCGTATTATTCGCCGCTGCTGGGCTGGGCTGCAGCCTATCCCGAGACCTCCGGTTACATCGTGCCAACGCTTTGGCGCGGCGGCGACTTTCTCGACAATCCGCGCTACGGCGAGCGTGCGCTGAAAATGGCCCGCTGGCTGCTGAGCCTCCAATCCGATGACGGCTGGTTTCCCGGTGGGACATTAAAGAGGACCGCAAAGCGGTCGCCCAGCATCTTCAACACCGGCCAAATCATCTTCGGGCTCGTCGAGGCCGCCCGCCGCACAGACGACCAGGCTTTCACGATTGCAGCTAGTCGCGCTGCGCGATGGCTCGTGTCGCAGCAGGACAGCAGCGGCCGCTGGACCGCGCACGCGTACATCGCAGGCCATTCGCCCAGTTACTACGCACACGTTTGTTGGCCGATGTTGGAGTGTTGGCGAGCCTGCGGCGACGATGAGATACGAGACGCTGCGGTCCGTGCGCTGCGGGCCATCCTCAAAGACCGAAAAGCCGATGGAACGTTCGCCCATTGGGGATTCGGCCAGGGTAAGCGGGCCTTCACACACACCATCGCTTATACATTGCAGGGCATCATTGAATCGGCGACCATCCTGAACGCGTGGCACCCGTTTGGGCACGCCGCCGCCGAAACGTGCATCAAGCTGATGCGGCACTACGAAATCAAACATCGACTGGCCGGCGGTTACGACGGGCGATGGCGGGGTAATTATCGCTACACCTGCCTTACAGGCCACTGCCAATTAGCATCCACCTGGCTGCGGGTCTACGAACATGACGGCGACCCACGGATGCTCAACGTCGCCACCAAGGCGTTGCTCGAGGTTTGCCGGCACCAGCGACTCAACTCACAGCGACAAAACATTCACGGGGCGATTGCCGGTTCGGCGCCGCTACACGGCGCTTATATGCGATTTCGCTATCCAAATTGGGC
This sequence comes from Planctomycetota bacterium, assembly GCA_036337375.1. Lineage (GTDB taxonomy): Bacteria > Planctomycetota > Planctomycetia > Pirellulales > UBA7805 > JAYZEI01. The sequence goes on from JAYZEI010000253.1 coordinate 16,080, forward strand.
GGCAAAATTCTTCGTGGATGCGATGATCGATACCGACGCACATCTGAATAACCTAAGCAACACGTCCAACCAACATTCAGTGGCCGCCTGATGCAACCGAAGCGGATTCTCGTACTTGCCGGTCACCAGCGATCGCTGGCCTCCATTGCGATTGTTGCCGCATTGGCCCGTCTGCCGCGTGACGTAGCTTCGTTGGCGGGCGTGATCTCCACTTCACCTTTTTCAGTTCGACAAATCTGCCATTGGCGGCGGCGGTTCGGACATCAGATCGTAAAAAAGATCCTCAGCCAATTCGGTTTAGCGCGAACCGGACAATTTGCCGACGAAACGACCGTTTACTCCCATTGGCTTGAGGAGATGGGAATTGGGCGGCGCAGTTTGCGAACGCTGTGTAGCGATTTGGAAATCCCGCTGCACGTTGTACGTAATATCAACGACTCGCGGAGCGTTCATTTAATCAATCGCCTGCATTCCAATCTGGCGGTTTACAGCGGGGCGGGCATTCTACGCACAGCTGTGATCGATGCGATCGCCGGCGGGATTGTCAATCTGCACTGTGGACCACTGCCGCACGTCCGCGGCATGAACGCCGTCGAGTGGAGTCTTTACCTCGGCATTCAACCCGAAGTCACGCTACACAAAATCGACGCGGGCATCGACACCGGCCCCGTTCTCGCATCGCAAACTGTCGTGGTGCAGCCCGGCGAACCGCTCGGCACGATCCGGGCGCGAACGGCGCTGGCCGGTATCGACCTGCTGCTGCGTCAGCTGTCCGAAGTGGCCGCCCCGCCACCAGTTCACAACCCACAATTTCAAGGTCGACAGTATTTCACCATGGCCGAACCGGTCAAGCAACTCGTGCAGTCCTGGCTCGATCAAGGTGTCACTCCTGTTTCGTCCTCCGACCAAATAGAACCCGACGACACGCGTCCCGCAATCTTGCGCCGCAAGGCGGCATAGCAGAAATGAAGAACATCGCGCGCCTGATTCGTACCATCCGGACCTTGAAGCCCTCGCAGCTCGCTTGGCGGCTGCGCTACCGGCTGATTCGTCCGCTGGAGGAATCGCGATGGAGCGACGTCGCCCGGCGGACCCACTCAATCGCCGAGGGCATCGCAGCTCGCCCAAACCGTGCCGCCACACCCTGCGATCTCCGCGCCGATAACACGGCAATGCAACTGCTCGTTGAACTCAGGCAAGGAAATTTGACGCTGCTTAATTCGCAAAGGCCATTTCGCGGCGGCAGCGATTGGTGCATGACGGGCGGCCGCCAGGATGACCGGCTGTGGAAATACACATTGCACTATCACGGCTGGCTCGTTCGTCTTGCGCACGGTTTTGCGACGACCGGTGACGACGGCTTCGCCGAACAGTTGGCGACGCAACTTGACGACTGGCTTTGCCGCTGCCCGCTCGGCGACCCCGGTTTCAGCCACTACGCCTGGAACAGCTATACGATTGCCACGCGGTTGGATAATTGGCGGCAGCTCTTGAACATCCTGCCGCCAGCGTTTTGGAACACGCGGAAAAGATTGCAGCGCGACTTCTTTAACAATATGGCTGCTCAGGCTACGTATCTCAGCCGGCATCTAGAATGGGATTTGCGGGGCAATCATCTGTTTCGGGACGCGTTGGGACTCGCCACCGCGGCGCGGCTTTTTGAGGGAGTCGAGCCACAACGCTGGATGAATCAGGCGGAGCGAATCCTCGCCGCTCAACTCGACGAACAAATCCTGCCCGATGGCGGGCACTTCGAACGCAGTGCGGCGTATCATCTCGACGTTATCCGCGACCTGATAAAACTGGCGGCCCTTGTCGGCGACCAAATACTCGCCTCGCGGCTGCGGGAAACGTGCGTGCAGATGGCCGACACTGCTGCCTGGCTGCGGCATCCCGACGGCTACGTCGTGCAAAGGAATGATGGCGCGTGTAGCGATGCCGACGAGATATTGGCAACCTGCCGGCTGATCGGATTGGAAACGGACATGCATCAACGGGTCGGCGGACGCTGGTTCGAATCCACCGGCCTGGTCGTCTGGCACGGAAATCCATGGTCGGTGTTTTTTCAGGTGGGTGAAATTGGCCCGGCAATTCAACCCGGCCATGCTCACGCCGACTCCCTGACGATGGAATGTTCCTATGACGGCGAGCGGTTATTCGTTGATCCGGGCTGTCACGGCTACGACAACGATGGGCGGCGCAAATACGACCGCTCCACCGCCGCCCACAATACCGTCTGCATAGATCAAATGGATTCGAGTGAGGTCTGGCACATCTTTCGTGTCGGCCGCCGCGCGCGGCCTATGGATACGAACGTCGAGATTCACGACCACGCAATCGCCGCCGCCGCAGCTCACACAGGATACGATCAATTGCGCGGCAGGCCCCGCCACCGACGGCATCTCGTCGTCAGCGACGACGGACCCCTGGAAATCGTCGACGAAATCGAGGGCCACGGCAGCCACCACGTCGAGGGCGGTTTTCTGCTCGATCCGCGCTGGACCGCCGAAACAAAGCCGGGCGGCTGGCGGCTGCAAAGTGATAATACATCATTGCACGTCGAACTCGACGGCAGCGAACGAGTCGAACTCGATGTGCGGCCAGCGCTGATTCATCCAGACTACGGCGTTGAAATGAAAACGCAAAGACTGGTATGGCGGTATCGGGGGAAATTGCCGCTGAAAGTGTGTTCGAAAATCTCCAATGTCAGAACCCATTCATCGAGCCCATCAGATTTTGCACCGACCAACTACCGACATACTGCACGGGTACGAGACTCGGCATTTTAAAGTTGTTTGGAATTTTTCAGCCCATGCACATCTTAGTTCTCACCGATAACTTCATCCCGGAAATCGCCGCGCCGTCATTTCGCGCGCACGATCACGCCAAGAGGTGGCTGGAAGCAGGCCATGAAGTGACGGTTGTCACCTGTGTGCCGAATTGGCCTCGCGGCGAACCCTTTCCCGGCTACAAAAATCGGCTCTATCAAGAGGAATGGATCGACGGCATCCGCGTCATTCGGTTGTGGTCGTACATGTCGGCCAACAAGGGCTTTCTGCGGCGGACGCTGGATTACGTCAGTTTCATGCTCTCTGCCATTCTGTTCTTCCGGCGTTATCCGAAATTCGACGTCATCCTCGCCACGTCTCCGCAGTTTCTAACCGCCGTGGCCGGATGGGCGATCTCAATCTTACGCCGCCGCCCGTGGGTATTTGAAATTCGCGACCTCTGGCCGGCGAGCATCAGAGCCGTCGGCGCCGCCGACGGGCTGCTGATCCGATCGCTAGAGCGGCTCGAACTGTTTTTGTACCGAAAGGCGAACCGCCTCGTCACATTAACAGACGCCTTCAAACACGATCTGGTCAAGCGGGGAATTGATCGCGCGAAGATTGACGTCGTCACAAACGGCGTTGACACTTCGCAATTTAACCGAGCCGCAGTTACGTACGACGCACGCGCGCGGCTTGGGATTTTGCCCGAAAAGTTTTTGGCGGGTTACGTTGGTACAACCGGCATGGCCCACGGTCTGAAAACGCTGCTGGACGCCGCAGAGATCTGCAGACAACCGGCGAATGATTCGTCATCCGCAACCGGCGATATCCACTTTCTTATCATGGGCGAGGGTGCCGAGCGCCAACGACTGGAAGCCGATACGCAACGACGCGGGCTGAGCAACGTACAGTTTTCCGACCGCGTGCCGCATGCTGAAGTTCCCAATTATCTGGCGGCGCTTGACTTGGCAATTATCCACCTGCGGCCTGATCCCGTCTTCGAAACCGTAATTCCGTCAAAGTTATTCGAGTTCATGGCGCTCCGCGTGCCGGTGCTCATGGCAGTCGCAGGAGAAGCGGCTGAAATCGTAACCGAGACGAAGTGCGGCGTCTGCATCGCGCCGGGTGACGGCCGAGTGATGGCCGATGCAATTATCGAATTGTCCACCGACGCCACCGTTTTGACCAGGATGGGGGAAAGCGGCGAGCGAGCGGCGGCCAGCCACTATGGCCGCTGCACGAAGGCGCAACAAATGCTACAGTCGCTCTGCCGCACGCTTGGCCGCGAATTCAGCGTTGACGCCGCTGTCGAGACTCCGACGCCGGGGCATCTTCCGTCGCGGGCCGCATAACTGGACGCGTTGATTCGGATTCAGCCGCTGCAGACTGAACATCAAATCGCCAACGCCTATCGGGAACCGAGCCCATGCCGCTTTCGTGCGGTAATTTCTTGGCGGACGAACTTCGGCTAGCCGCTAAGCAGTGGCCGACTAACAACATCAGCGGCGACCAGATGACCGCGGACAACACGAACTAGCATTTTGGCACGGCCGTGATACCCATAACTTGCTTAGATGCAGCCGATCAGGAAAACGACCAGGATCTTGTGAAAAAGTCACAAACTCAGCCAAAAAAATCTCGACCGCCGGTCGAGTTGCGGTTATCGTGACGACCTTGCCAGCATCGGCCAATCGGCAGTGGCGCCGCGCTGCTAAAAAAATCCCCTCTGCAGATGGGGCAGAACCTACAAAGGGGACGGCCGTGGAGCCTAAGGTCCACAGCGCAAAAGCGAGATATGACGCCGGGCATTATCACCGGAAATCCATTGCACACAACCACCCCGTTAGGGAAAATTGCGAAACTCTCCGAAGTTGCTACTTTCGAGTTCGATGATTCTCAATTCAGCCGACATTTTGAGCCAGTTAGTCAAAATACCCAGCGTCAACCCGATGGGAAGGCCGCTGTCGGGAACAGAGTTTCTCGAGACCCGCCTGTCTGATTTTCTTGAATCATTGTTCAAACGGCTTGGTCTGCAGACCTGGCGTCAAACGGTTCATCCCGACCGTGACAACGTCATCGCGAAATTAGACGGCGACGTTGACACAACAGTGCTGTTGGAAGTGCATCAAGACACCGTTCCAACTGACGGTATGACGATTGCGCCGTTCGCGGCGACTCGCTCCGACGGGCGGCTCTATGGTCGCGGCGCATGCGATGTCAAAGGCGGAATGGCTGCCATGCTGACGGCGGTAAGTCAACTTGCCGCTCAGCAACCTAAGGGCATGCCGACAGTCTTCATGGCTTGTACGGCCAACGAGGAACACGGCTTCACGGGCGCAACCGCGCTGGCCGAACAGTGGACAAACGCCGGTGGGGACGCAAAGCCTTTCTGTCGACCTCCAGACCTGTGTATTGTTGCGGAACCAACAAAATTGCAGGTCGTAGTCGCCCATAAGGGCGTCGTCCGCTGGAAATGCCGCACGGCGGGCCGTGCGGGGCATAGCTCACGGCCTGAATCGGCCGA
>JAYZEI010000254.1:0-7293 GCA_036337375.1 Planctomycetota bacterium
CTGTCCGTCGCGGGCTTCCTTGCTGACCGGACTGTATTCGCATCAGGCTGGAATCGCCAATTTCACGGGACCAGACAGATCTGGAACCAAAGGGCCGGCCTATCTCGGTCGCCTCAACAAGCAATGCGTCACGCTCGCCGAAGTCCTTAAAAACTCCGGGTACAGCACATTCTGTGTGGGCAAATGGCACGTTGGGCACCAGGAAGACCCGATCAAACGAGGGTTCGATGAATTTTATGGCTATATTCGGGGCCATAGCGCGAACCAGTGGAGCGCAGACGCTTACCAAAGACTTCCGTCGGATAGAAAACCGGAAATCGAGTTTAAGGCGGGCGCATTCTACGCCACCGACGCCTTTTCGGACTATGCGCTGGAGTTCATCAAACAGGGTCAGCAGCAGACCAAGCCGTTTTTCTTGTACCTGGCTCACTCGTCTCCGCACTTTCCGTTGCAAGCGCCGGCGAAAACACGCGATTCGTACGTCGACGTTTATCGTCGTGGCTGGGATCTGCTGAGGCAGGAAAGATACAACCGGCAGACGAAGTCGGGTTTGGTGACCGCGAGTTGGACCCTTACCGAAAGATCAGCCGTTCCCGTAGACCGCGACGACATTGCCAACGGATTTCCCGGCAAGCAAAATCCTGCCTGGGATTCACTGCCGCCCGAGCGGCGCGAAGATCTCGCCTACCGGATGGCGACGTACGCGGCCATGATCGAGCATGTTGACCGGGGCATCGGCGGGATTATCAATCACCTCGAGAAGAGCGGTGAATTGGACAACACGCTCATCCTGCTGACCAGCGACAACGGTGGCTGTTACGAATGGGGGCCGTGGGGATTCGATGGACGAAGTCGCCGAGGCACCACCATTCTGCACCGGGAGGAACAGCTGAAAAAAGTCGGGGGCCCCGGAACGCATCATTCGGTAGGCAGCGGCTGGTCCTGCCTTAGTAACTCGCCGTTGCGGATGTACAAACACTACAATCATGAGGGCGGAAACTGCAGTCCCCTGATCGCGCACTGGCCGGAGGGAATTAAGAAGGCAAATCGCTGGGTGCGAACGCCGGTACATCTGATCGACGTGATGCCGACCCTCTGCTCCATAGCCGGCACAAACTATCCCCTAAAGTTCGGCGGCCGTAAGATTGCGCCGGTCGAAGGAACAGACCTCGGGCCGCTGTTCGGTGGCCGCGGCTCGCTGCCTGAACGGACCCTGTATTTCGATCACTTCGGTTCCAGTGCAGTCCGGCAAGGCGATTGGAAGTTAGTCCGCGGCAACACGCGATTTAACAATGCAGCCTGGGAACTATACAACATCGCCGAAGACCGTTGCGAAACGAACGACCTCATTGCAGTCCAGTCGGAGCGAGCGCGTTCCCTGGAACGCCTCTGGACGGAGTGGGCGGTACGCGTAAAGGTCGAACAGTATTTCAAAGCCGGTCGTAAGTAGCCCGCGCGGTGTTTCAAAGCAAATGCTGCCGCCCGTATCGCCGTCGCCCGCGGCATCACGAACTGGGGACAAAAGTTCTACGTTGCCGGCTGGCGGTCATGCAAGGAGCCTGTTTCGTAACTGCAAACGGGGGTGCATTTTACCTCAAACCCCTAGAACTGATCACGGTGGCTTCCTATGATCGTCGATGCCTAACCGTCTGTGACACGATCAGCCCTCTGGAATCGCCCCATGCCCAAACAGCACTGCCTCGCGACTATTTTCGCGGCGAGTTTACTCCTGTCCGTTTGCCAGGCAGAGAATAAACGAACGTTACTACTTATCGGCCAGAAACCGGATGGCCATCCGCCGTCAACGCACGAATATATGCCGGCCCAGCGTGTGTTGGCCGCCTGTCTGCGTGACGTCGACGGACTGCGAACGACAATCGTACAGGCCGACGGGCCGTGGCTCGAAGGACCGAGATTGATCGACGATGCGGACGGTGTTGTGTTGTTCGTCAGCGAAGGCGCCAAGTGGCTCTCTGCGCAGCCACGTCGGTTACAGGCATTCGCGCGGCTCGCTGAGCGTCGTGGAGGCCTCGTCGTCATACACTGGGGCATGGGAACCCGCGATGCGGCAAACATCGAAACATTTTTAAAGCTGTTTGGTGGTTGCCATGGCGGGCCCGATCGTAAATATACGGTCGTCAGCAAGGCCGACTGCCAGGTCGCCGCGCCGACGCATCCGGTCGTTACCGCAGTCAAGTCGTTCCAGCTGCCGCGCGAGGAGTTCTACTACCAATTAAAGTGGGTGAAACCATCCGACGGAATCACTCCGTTGATTCGTGTCCCTATCGAGGGAGTTGTCGAAACGGTTTGCTGGGCGTGGCAGCGACCGGACGGTGGCCGTTCTTTCGGTTTTAGCGGGCTGCATTTTCACGGCAACTGGCGGCACACGCAGTACCGTCGGCTCATAGCGCAGGCGGCACTCTGGTCGATCAAGGTGCCGATACCTAAAAACGGCCTGCCGGTCGACATCGACGACGCGATTCTAACGCTGAAGTGATCCGAGAACTCGGGGCGACCCTAACTCAGGCCGGTGAGCGAACCGGCTTTGCAGAAATCGGGGTTTCCAAACGACTCAACCGGATGCCCCATGGCTTCAACGAGAGTCATCAGCAGGCGATTGTGGGGAACGCGGCCGAAGTCCATGGCGCGGCCCATTTTAAAATGCAGGCCGTTCCCGACTAGAACGAACGGTATGTTGTTGCGGGTGTGAGAATTGCCCTTACCGAGTTCGTTGGTCCACACGATCGTCGTGTTGTCCAGCAGCGAGCCGTCGCCGCCCGGCTCTGGGGTTTCGGCCAATCGCTTGGCAAGGTAGGCGACCTGTTCGCAATACCAGGTGTTGATCTTGATCAATTTCTCGTATGCCGTGGCGTTGCTGTCGGGTTCGTGCGACAACGAGTGATGGCCTTCGTCGATGTCCAGCCACCGCATCTTCGGCTGGCCGACGCTATTGGTGATCTGATAGGTGGCCACCCGGGTAAAATCGGCTGCGAGACTACCCACCAGCATGTCCATTTGCATGCGGCTAATCTGCGGCATGTTGTCGTTTTCTTCGCGCACGTTCGTGGGCAATGCGGGAACGGCATGGTCGTTCTGCCGCTCCTTTTTTTGGGCTAAATCGGCCTGCAGTTCCTTTTCCAATTGCCGAACCATCGCCAAGTGATTCTGCAAAATGCGGCGGTCTTCGATGCTGATCGTCTTTTCGATCTGTCGAAAATCGGCAGCCAAGCCATCCAGCACACTCGCCAGCAGCTCGCGATTCTTTGTTTGTCCGTACAGTTTGTCGAACATCTGATAGGGATCGTCGATGGGCGCGACGGGCTGGTTCGGCCCCGCATACGACATCCGAGCCCAAGTGTCTGCGCGGTTTGGAACCATCAGGCCAAACTCCAGTGATCCAAACCGGGTGTTCGTTTCGGGATTGGCCTGAAGTTTGTTCTTCAGGTGCTGGTCAATCGAAATGCCCTGCGACCATCCGGCCGGCGTGTCGGAGCCACCTTGAATGTCGCCGGGAAACAGCTCGATACCGGTCAGCAGGCATCCGATACCGCGCATGTGGCCGTCGCCATCGCCGCGAATCTGATTGCAGACGCCGTGCAGCGTCATCAAGCGGTCTTTATAAGGCGCTAACGGCTGCAAAATTCGTTTCAGTTCAAATTCCGGTCCTGTCCGGTCCGGCCAAAAGTGTTTGGGGATTACTCCATTAGGGCTGAAGACGATGACCAGCCGTTGTTTCTTCGTCGGCGTTCCGCCGGCCGCGCGGACGAGGCTGGGCAGGCCCATCAAAAAGTTGGCGGCGGTGGCGCTGACCCCTGCCTTGATTAAAAACTCGCGTCGATTCGCTATAAGCGACATATTCAAGCCTTCTTGTCTGTTTTCTTTTTAGCAGTTCCTGCAGCGACAACGGCGATCTCGACCAGCAGCCTGCGGATATTAAAATCGTTTTCCCGGAATGACGCAATCAATATATCTAGCGTCGACGCACCGTAGGCGGCGGCGGGTTGTTTAACAAAATGCTCAAATACCCGCTCGACGAACGCACGGTGCGCGTCGTCACTGCCAGCCAAGTACTCCGCCAGCGATTCAGGGCCTTTCAGCCTAATTCGCTGGCCGTTTCTGGCGGTATACTCCCCGCCAGGGTCAATTTCGCGACCCTTCTCTTTTACTCGAAATCGGCCCGCCGCGTCAAAGTTTTCCAGTGTAAATCCAATCGCATTGATCCTAGCATGACACTTCTGGCAGTTTTTCGGGCTTGTCTGCAAGGAAATTCGCTCGCGTGTCGTCAACTTCGGATGCAGGTTGGGGCTAAGTGGGGTGAAGGCTTCTTGTGGTGGACGGAGCGTCCGACCCAGCATGTGGCGGAGGACGAACACGCCGCGATGGATGGGCGACGTCGAATCGCGATAAGCCAAACCGCTCATTAAATAGGGATGTACGATTAACCCGACCCGCTCGCGGGGGGCCGAGACGCTTCTTCTCATGCCATTGCCTGCCGAAGCAGGTTTCCATGCCGGACCGAGAAAGCGATGCAGCCGTTCGTTGGTGTAAGCCCAATCCGCCCGCATTAACTGCCGATAATCGCTCGCAGGGCTCCAGACGATCTCGTCTAGTTGACCATCCAGTGAGGCTCGCAGATCGCTGACCAGCGCGGCGTCGAAACCCGGCAGCAGGTCCTCGTCTTTTTCGATCTGTCCAATGTGATCCAGATCGAGCCACGCGTACAGCATTTCACGCGTCTTGCCCCGCGTCCGGTAATCCGACACCATTCGCTGCGCGGCGGAGCGTAATCCGTTCTCGGTTTCGAGTTTGCCGGTAGCGGCTTGCTGAATCAGCCACGGATCTACCGGCAGCGAGTCGTGCAGCGTCAATGCTAGGCGATTGGCACCGCGTTGTGACGAGGAGCGATGCGCATCCAGCAGAGGATAGAGGAATCTCGGCGACTTTAGTGAAACCAACAATGACCGTCGGATTGCTCCCGCGTCGTCCTCGGTGGCGTCGACCGGGTCGTCCACGTAAAGCTTGCGCATGGTGTCATCCAGCGGTCCCCGAAAAGCGGTCCCGACAACTTGGGCCAAGAATTCGCGCAGGGCCGCGCGTTTCTCGCCCGCACCGCCGGGCTGGCCCTGGCGGAAACGGGGCCACAGCTCATCGGCGGCGATTTGGGCGAACTCGATCGCGGCGACCGTCGTCGAGTCATCCCACAGACGGTCGACAGCGATACCGCGCTCGTATCCGTAGCTCCGATCGTCCGGCGGCAGCTTCGCTTGCAGGGCGAACGTCGCGGGAACGTTTTCCGCCAAAAGATTCCGTGATGGTATCACCTGTTCGGTACCAAAGGGCGGAATCCAAGACAACGAGAACCTGGCCGGCGGCTGTTTGGTTTTTCGCTTACGTTGTTGAAACCGGATTTTCAGCGGATACACCCGTCCCGCGGTCAATACGAGGGACCGGCGAAACTCCGTTTTATCGCCGGATTGCACATAGTTATTGATAAATTCGCGGTCGTAACTCCCTAAATAGCACACAAACGCGCACGTGCTGCGGATGATCACTTCGTATCGCCCCGTCACATCGATCTTCAGTCCGCCAGCCCATTGAATCGAGAACTCAGTGGCCTTGATACCTTCGCCGGGGCCCTTGTCCTTAAAGTCAAATTCGACCACCTTGTCGATCCGTTCGATCTTGCGGTTGTCGCGTCGCAAGTTACTGCCGTCAAAGTATTCGGCCCGCAGTCCATGTTTGTCGGAATACGGTGCCGTCCCGGCAAACCGGCCGTAAAGATCCGCTAGGCTCTGGCGAAGCTGAGGGCCCGTTAGTCGGGCCAGTCTGCGCCGCGGCAACTGCGCCGGCTTGCTGTAGAACGCGCCGTGAATATAGGTCGCCACGGCGACGGCATCCCGGCCTGAGCAGGCATCGGGTTCGTCTTCCGGCATCGTCTCGGATATCAGTTCCGACAGTTCGGCGATTGTCGCCGTACCCACCAGCGGTTTTCTGTAGTGCTTTGCGACTCCCTCGCCCGCATTTCCGTGACATGCGGCGCAGCGGTTGCGGTAGATTTCGCCGCCTTCTTTCAACAACGCCTCGTCGCCACGCGTCTGCCCGTTCGCCAAGGCGAGCAGCAGCAGCGGCGCGAACAGATAGGCATTGATGGAACCGGCCATCGGCATTCAGCCTTCGTTAGGCAATGATTTTTCTGATGACGTCGCCAGCCACGTCGGTCAGGCGAAAGTCCCGGCCGTTATGCCGATAGGTGAGTTGCGTGTGGTCGAGGCCAAGCTGGTGCAAGATCGTGGCATGCACGTCGTGTACGCTGGCCCGATCGATCGTGGCGTGATAGCCGATTTCGTCCGTCTCTCCATAACTGAGCCCCCGTTTAATCCCACCGCCGGCCATCAGCATGGTCATTCCAAACGGATGATGGTCGCGGCCCTTTCCGGTTGCGTGTGGTGTGCGGCCAAACTCGCCCCCCCAGACCACAAGCGTTTCGTCTAGCAATCCGCGGCGTTTTAGGTCAGCGATGAGTCCGGCAATTGGCTGGTCGGTGTCATAGCAATGCTTTTGGTGGTTGCCGACAATGTTACCGTGGGCATCCCAATTGTCGTCACCATGGGCACCACCCGAATAGAGTTGTATGAAACGGACACCATTTTCGACCAAGCGTCGCGCCATTAGGCATTGCGTGCCGAAGTACGAAGTCCTCTTGCCCGGTTCGATTCCGTAGAGGCGTTTGGTTTCCTCGGTTTCGGCGGAAAGGTCCAGCAACTCGGGTGCCGCCGATTGCATTCGATAGGCCAGTTCGAAGGAGTCAATGCGCGCCAGCAAATCGCTCTCGCCGATGTGCCTTGCTGCATGTTTGCCGTTGAGTTGTTTCATCAGATCAAGCTGGGCCCGCTGCTGTGCCTGGTCGAGATTTTGCGGACGCCGCAAATTGAGAATCGGGGTCCCTTGCGAGCGGACCGGAGTGGCTTGGTAGGTGCTCGGCAAAAATCCGGATCCCCAGTTTTGAGGACCGCCGATCGGCCCGCCGCGATGGTCGTACATCACGATGAATCCCGGCATGTCTTGGCGGTTCGTGCCGAGGCCGTAGGTTACCCAGGAACCAACGCTGGGAAATCCGACACGGGTAAAGCCGGTGTTCAGTTGAAACAAAGCGGGCCCGTGGTTGGATGAATCGCAATAGACCGATTTAATAACGGTAAATTCATCGATCACACCTGCTAGGCGGGGCATTTTATCGGCCACCCACTGCCCGCTTTCGCCGTGCTGCGTAAGCTTGAACGGCGAGGGCATGAC
>JAYZEI010000255.1:0-2840 GCA_036337375.1 Planctomycetota bacterium
GACCCGCGGATTGACTATCAGGACGTCGTCATCACGCGTTGGCCCCCGGGGGAGCGAGTTTATGGCAGCAAGTGAAGTAAGTCAGAACGGATCGACAATCGCGTTGGAAGTTTTTCGTTACCGGCCCGACGAAGAAGACGAGCCCAGCTTCCAAACGTACAACGTTCCCTACCACAAAGATTGGGTCGTACTGGATGCGATCAATCACATCAAAGACGAAATTGACGGCTCGCTTTCCTATCGTTGGTCTTGCCGCATGGGAGTCTGCGGCAGTTGTGGCATGATGGTCAATGGCGAGCCAAAGCTGACCTGCGCGGCGTTCCTGCGCGACTATTATCCAAACACAATTCGTGTCGAGCCGCTGAATTATTTTCCAGTCATTCGCGATCTGATCATCAACATGGAAGATTTTCTGGACAAGTTGGGCGAGGTCAAAGCCTGGCTTGTGCCGAAGGAGGAAAAGCCGGTATCCGAGGGCGAATATCGCCAGACGCCCGCAGAGCTGGCGCGTTATAAGCAATTCAGTATGTGTATCAATTGCATGCTCTGTTACTCGGCATGCCCGGTTTACGGCCAGCACTCGGAGTTTATCGGCCCGGCGGCAATCGCGCTGGCTCAGCGTTACAACCTCGATTCGCGCGATGGAGCGGCGGATGAGCGCGCAGAAGTGATCTTCAGTCACGAAGGAATCTGGGATTGTACATTCGTGGGCGATTGCACACGCGTCTGCCCGAAAAACGTCGATCCGGCCGGCGCGATCCAGCAAGCGAAAGTCGCCGCCACCAAGGATTGGTTTCGATCCGTACTCGTGCCCTGGGGAAAGAAGGGAGAGAAGTAGCCCTCACGCTTCGCGTGACGACTACTTTCCAAAGAGGACGAATCGATGCCCGACGATACAACAGTAAAAAAAACAAAAGAGTATGTTCGGCCCATCCCCGCAGACTGGTGGCTGAAAAAGAAATCGTATTTTTGGTTTATGGTCCGCGAACTGACGTGTGTGTTTGTCGGTGGATATGCTTTCTATCTGCTAGTGCTGGTCGCCAGTGCGGATGACGAAAATGCATTTGCAGCATTGGTCCGGCATCCACTCAGCGTCGCCCTTCACATTGCTGCCGTGCCCATGGTTTTGTACCACACAATTACGTGGTTTAATTTGACGCCAAAGGCGGTGGTCGTGTGGCGCGGCGAAGATCGCGTGAGTCCGCTCTTAGTCGCCGGATCGAATTATGTGGCGTGGTTAATCGTATCAATACTAATCGCTTGGTACGTGTTGGGTTAAGGCAGATGGCCAAATCAAACGAACCTATTTTCTGGTCGCTTTTCTCCGCCGGTGGCGTGGTGGCCGCATTTCTTATTCCCATCACGATGATCCTGACCGGAATTGCCGTGCCGCTCGGTTGGATCACGGCCGAAAACCTGCGCGGTTTGGTCGTGACCAACCCGTTGGTCAAAACCTACCTGTTCGTGGCCATTTCACTACCGCTTTTTCATTGGGCGCATCGCTTTCGGTATGCCGTCGCTGATCTCGGATTGAAGCGATTCGGCAGTCTGCTAGCGGTGGGCTGTTACGGATCGGCCGCGGCCGCCACGGCGTTGGCGGCTGTACTGCTAGTCGGTCTACGTACGTCGTAGCTTCCGGGTTAAATCCATTCCATCTGCGTTGTTGCGCGCGAACACAACCAAGGATGTTTGGAACAGGATCTTCAAATCCATCAGCAGCGACCACTCGCGTATGTAACAATAGTCGCGCGCGATGCGGCCTTCCATTTTTTCCAGCGTGTCCGATTCGCCGCGCTGGCCGTTTACAAAAATTGCTCGCCGTGCAGACACAAAGACCGCAAGTTAGACGAAATCAGCGACTGCCTGCACAACGTGCCGTCGCTGGTCTGCGGTCAGTTCGGCATAAATTGGCAACGCCAACACTTCGGCTGTCGCCCTTTCGCTCACTGGGAAGTCTCCGGCGTGATAGCCGAGGTGCGTGAAGCATCCTTGCAGATGCAGCGATAGCGGATAGTAAATCTCACTACCAATCGATCGTTCCGCCAATAACCTCTGCAATTCTTCACGGCGATCTTTTCCGACCCGCACCACAAATTGATGGAAGATATGCCTGCGACCATCTGCCTCAGACGGCAACTTAACTTGGTCGGAAGCAATTCCAAATTCGTCGAACAACTGCGCGTATTGTGCCGCATTCGCACGTCGGGACTCGTTCCAGGCGTCAAGATATTGCATCTTCACCCGCAGCACTGTCGCCTGTATGGCGTCTAGTCGGAAGTTTCCGCCAAGCACTTGTGCTTGATATTTCTTCGCGAAACCGTGATTGCGAAGCATTCGCAGACGCTCGGCGAGTTGGAAATCGTCGGTCACGACAGCGCCGGCGTCGCCCATGGCACCGACGTTTTTCGTCGGAAAGAAACTAAGACAGGCGATATCACCAAAACTGCCGGCGCGGCGGCCTTGGTATTCTGCGCCGAGCGCCTGGGCCGCGTCCTCAATAACCCGCAGACCATGCCGGTCGGCGATGTCGAGTATCGGTTCCATTTCAGCGACTTGACCGAACAGGTGTACTGGCAGAATCGCTTTGGTCTTTGACGTAACCGCCACCTCGATTCGGTCCGGATCAATATTAAACGTATCTGGATCGATATCCACAAAAATCGGCCTCGCGCCGAGCCTAGCGATACTCCCGGCGGTTGAGAAAAATGAAAATGGCGTGGTAACGATTTCGTCGCCCGGCCCAACACCAATGGCCATCAGAGCCATCAGCAGTGCATCGGTCCCCGAAGAAACGCCGATCGCATGTCCACACCGGCAACTGTCGGCAATCACGCTTTCCA
>JAYZEI010000256.1:0-2837 GCA_036337375.1 Planctomycetota bacterium
ATGGTCAGCCGACCCGTCCGCGCTGCATCAATGTTGTGGCGCTAAAGCGTAACGATTTTCCCAGCGACGTTATCGCTGCGCTGGCCGAGTCGCACCGATTGATTTATCGCGCCAAGGTCGGCCTGGATCACGCCCGTGAGATACTACGCGGCAATCAGCAACTCCTTCCGCAAGTAAACCAGTTACTGGCTTTTGTGCAAACCCAACAGGAAGGCAAGCACGGCCGCGCCCGTGAACGCCGCCGCGCGGCCTGATTCGAGTTTCGGCCACGGCATCGTGCAACCATGATTCCCACCGCTATCATCGGAACTGGTCATCTTGGCAGGTTTCACGCTCGGCTTGCGCAGCAAAGCGACCAATTCGACGTGATCGGTGTGGTCGATCCCGATGAGCAGGCCCGCCAGTCGGTCGCAGCCGAAGTTGGCGTAGCCCATTATTCTAAAATGGCATCCGTTCTTGGACGGATCGAGGCGGCGATCGTGGCCGCGCCAACACGGGTTCACCACGCGGTCTGTGCGGAACTGTTGGCGAACGGCGTTCATGTGCTGGTTGAAAAACCAATCGCAGCAACGCTTGACGAGTCCGAATCGCTGGTTTCTTTGGCGACTCAACACGCCCGCGTTCTGCAAGTCGGTCACATCGAACGTTTCAACCCGGCGTTTGCCAAAGTTGAGTGCCTGATCGACTCACCCAAGTACATCGAATCGCGTCGATTGAGCGGTTACACGGGTCGCTCAACCGATGTTGGTGTCGTGTTGGATTTGATGGTTCACGACATTGATCTGGTGCTGGAGTTGGTTAAAAGTCCGCCGACGAACGTCGAGGCGATGGGTATTTCGGTTTTCGGTAGCCACGAAGATGCCGCCACAGCGAGGATCACGTTTGCTAACGGCTGCGTTGCTAATATGACGGCGTCCCGCGTCAGTTTCACTGCCGTGCGCGAGATGCAGATTTGGAGTCCCAGCATTTTTGTCGGTGTTGATTTCGGCGAACGTACGGCGCGCGTCGTGCGGCCGAGCGATATTGTCCGGCACCGCAACATCAACCCCGGCAGTCTCACACCGGATCAAAAAGAGATCTTTAGCGAAAGACTGTTCGAGGACTTTCTCCACGTGGAGGAATTTTGTGGCGAGGCGACAAACCCGCTGGCCGAAGAACAGGCGGACTTTGCCGCCGCAATTAACTTGGGAACCACGCCGCGGGTGACTGCCGCAAATGGTCGCGATGCGCTGGCGTTGTGCGAGGCAATTTTAGATTCCATCAAAAGTCACGAATGGGACGGCCATCGCAATGGCCGGATCGGTCCCTTGCCGACATTCGCCGACCGTCCGGCCGTATCCGAAAGTCTTCCCCTGCGGCGAGCGGGCTAAACATGTATCGCGCTGGGATCATGAGGGCGCGGAAATCCGCTTTGGCCTGAACCGAGAACAGCGGCGTGACTTCGCGCCGCACCTAAATGCCCTTGAGCTGATCGGCGCGGAGGTGTCTCAATGGGAGCTGCGCGCCTTGGTTGTTTGCGAAAATGACTAACGGCGGTTTCACTCGGGCTGGCGAACTTCCTCCAGCAACGCGCCACCAACCTCTCCGCCGGAATGGTCGGGATCCTGCTTCGATGCAGAATGGATCTCCAGTCGCCGGCAGCAGAGAGACCGATGCTTGTCGGCGGTAACAACCTCAGCTGTGAATGGTCGCGACTGGGGTATAATCGAACGCCGAGCATAACGATGCGAAGCGTCAAAATTGTGTCACCGACAGGCAGCACGCGTTAGGATGGCTGTCTTGGACGATCCGGAAGACGGCCGGGGCAAGGTGAAACCCTTCAAAGGACGAGCTAATTATGTCGACGATGGTTTCAGCGTGGCAGCGCGAAGGTTACCAACACGTCTGGATGCCATATACGCAGATGAAGACGACAGGTATGCCATATGCCGTTACCGCGACCGAAGGTGTGTATCTCAAATTATCAAGCGGTGAGCGGCTTATCGACGGGCTGGCGTCTTGGTGGACGGCGTGTCACGGATACAACCATCCGCACATTATTCGTGCGGTTGAAGAGCAGCTTCACCGGATGCCACATGTTATGTTCGGCGGCCTCAACCACGAACCCGCGCTTCGATTAGCGACCCGTTTGGCGAAACTCTTGCCGGGTGATCTTAATCGCGTATTTTATTCCGACTCAGGTTCAGTATCCGTCGAAGTTGCGCTTAAGATGGCCGCGCAGTACTGGCTGAATAAGGGCGTCCGATGACGCACGAAATTCGTTTGTTTTCGACATGCTTACCACGGGGATACCACCGGCGCCATGTCGGTTTGCGATCCGATCAACGGTCTGCATTCGCATTTTAAGGGATTTCTCCTGGAACAATTATGGCATGATGTCCCCGGGACGGAGGAAGATGCGCAAGGGTTCGATGACTTTTTGGCGGAGCACATTGACGAAATTGCGGGCGTCATCATTGAACCGTTGGTCCAGGGCGCCGGCGGTATGAAATTCCACGATCCCGTCGCACTATCGCGAATTCGGCACGCATGCGATCGCCACGGCTTGCTCTTGATCGCGGACGAAATCGCGACGGGATTTGGTCGGACTGGATCGATGTTCGCATGCGATCAGGCCGATATCGTTCCGGATATCATTTGTGTCGGCAAGGCGCTGACCGCGGGTACGATGGGACTTGCGGCAACGGTCGCCAATGATCGGGTGTTCGACGTCTTTTATAGCGACGAGCCGCTTCACGCTCTGATGCACGGACCGACTTTCATGGCCAATCCGCTTGCATGTGCGGCCGCGAACGCCTCGTTGGATCTTTTTGAATCCGAACCGCGTTTGGCACAAG
>JAYZEI010000257.1:0-8730 GCA_036337375.1 Planctomycetota bacterium
GCCGGAAGTTGTTTTAGCTCGCGGTATAGCGAGGCTTTAACTCGGGGCGCCGGGTTGGTTTTCAGTTGTACGGCGTTGACGGCTTTCGTTTCTCCGATTAATCGGCTCAGGTAGTTGATGTTGGTATAGACGCTCAGACCCAAATAGTCGTCACTGATGCGCACTACGGGAAGCGGATGATGCCGCCGCAGCCCTTTCGATGGACGAAACGTTAAATGATCGCCGACGGTGACGTGCAGCATTTCGGCCAACTTGCGGCTGACGATCAATCCGACCTGAGGGACGGCAATCGGTTGTCCCGCCGCGTCGCGTGGCACGGTTAATTGTGCCTTGGGTTGCAGACCGAGGATCGCCGCCTTGTGCTCATAAGGTCCGCTAGTGAAAGTACCGGATACGCTTAGCAGCGGCTCGGCGATATCCACACCCGGCAGCCGGCGGGCCTGGTCCAGTGCGGCTTGGCTTCGTTCGTCATCTAATACCAGGTCGATATCACTGCGGAGGATTTCTTCATACTGATGTTCTACCAGGAAAACCATCGCTTCGGCCAAAATGAAACCGCAAACCAACAGTCCGGAACCCATTGCCGCCGCGAACATTCCCACGCCTGTCCGCAAGCGATGACGGATCACCAGTCGAAGGACCGACCGCCAGCTGAATGAGAGTCGCTGCCAAAACCAGTGAATTCTCTCCAGCCAGACCGAACCGCCCGACTCAGGTGGTTTTGCACGCATTGCTTCGGCCGGTTTCAATCGCACGGCTGAATGCGCACCGTGTAGCGAGCCAGCTACGGCGAAGAGCAGGCTGATGGCGATGCCCGCCAGATATAGACCCGGGTAAAATCGGTTTGTTAAATCCGGAAATTCAAAATACTGGGTGTACGTCTCGGTGATCCAGTGGGCCATGAAATATCCGCCGATGCAGCCGACCATGCCCCCCAGCAACCCGACCGCGAGCCCGAATTTTAGGTAATGGCAGAAGATGGCAAGGTCCGAATAGCCGATTGCTTTGAGGGTGCCAATGACCGTGCGTTGCTGTTCGATCAACCGCGCGATCAAGACGTTCAGCACCAACGCGGCAACGGCCAGAAAAATAATGGGCATGAATGTGGCAAATACGCCGAGTCCGCGGATTTCATCGCTGAGAAAGCGATTCGATGCCTGATCTTCGAGAGGCAACTTTGACAGCACGCCGTACGGCTCGAGCAGCCGCTCGGCGCGATCGAGAAATGAGGCCGTTCGCTCGCGGGCTGGCGACGACAGTCGGCCGACGATTTGGTTCGCCGCGCCGTCGAAGTCGAAAATTTCTTCGGCATACGAACGCTTGAGATAGAAAACGCCAAACCTCATTGGGTCGGGCACGAAGGCGCCCGGTGCAAGTAGGTAGACGTGTTCGCAACTCATTGCCGTTCCCACGACGTAAAGCTCCTGCCGTCGGTTGTTCAGCAGTAAATGAATCCGCTGACCGGGGCGGATCCCGCGTTTGCGGGCGAACGTATCGTTGACGATGACTTCGTTCATGCGGCGATCCGTAAAGTAACCGCCGTCGGCCAGTCGCAGATCGTTGATTATCGGTTTCCGCCGGTCGGGAAGCGAAAGTACGAGGCCGTTGAGTGATTCGGCCACATCGGGGATATCGACCGTTGCAAAAAACTGAATGCGAGGCCGCAATTGGGTAACACCGTCCAGCTTTTTCAACTGCTCGAGCTCGGTGAGCGGCGCTTTTTTGACGTCGATCCAAAAGTCGGCCATGCGGCCTTCGGCATAGTAGTTCGCCTGCGCAGTTTTTAGATTGCGGTACGTGGCCCGCATGTAAACGAACATCATCACGCCGATGGTGATGATCGAGGTGATCGCTAGCAGTAGTCCGCGCGAGCGGCGGAGCTCCCGAAACAGCTTGCGATCAAGCGTTTTCACCAGATGATCTCCTCGGGCGGCGCGGGAGAATCGTTGACGTCGATGCTGGCAATCTCGCCCGACCGCAGATAGACGACACGGTCGGCGATTTCGGCGATGGCTGTGTTGTGCGTAATGATGATGACCGTCTTAGCCATGTCCCGTGCGACATCGCGGAGCAAGCGCAGGGCCCGCTTGCCGGTTTCGAAATCGAGTGCCCCGGTGGGTTCGTCGCACAGCAACAATTCCGGATTTTTTGCCAGCGCCCGCGCGATCGCGACGCGCTGTTGTTCGCCGCCGGACAGTTGCGAGGGAAAATGCTCGGCGCGATCGCCCAGATCGACTAAGTCCAATGCGTGGGCTTCGTCCATCGCCGCCGGGCACAGTTCGGTCGCCACCGTCACGTTTTCGCGCGCGGTCAGATTGGGCACGAGATTGTAAAACTGAAAAACGAAGCCGACCGATTCGCGACGGAACCGCGTCAGCTCGCGCGGCGTTGCGGTTGTCATGTCTCGGCCCTTGAAATAGACGCGTCCCGACGTGGCGAGATCGAGACCGCCGATGATGTTCAAGGCCGTCGTCTTTCCGGACCCGCTGGGGCCGACCAGCACTATCAATTCGCCGGCGAAAATATCCAGCGAAAAGCCGTCCAGCGCGCGTACCTCGACTTCGCCCATTTGAAAAACGCGACTGACCGACTCCAGTCGCATGAGAATTTCGCGATTGTCGATCGACATTTCATGGCCCACCGATTACCACCATATCTTTAATCTAGATGGCCACTTGCGACGAGGCAAGTCGTGGTTTACGGACGCCACTTTTCGCCGCGGGCGGCTTTTTTGACCGGCGGGCAGTGACGTACACTTGCGGTATACCGGATCGCATTCCGGCCGGTCCTCTCAAGCACATCAATGCCATGGATACTATTCAGGAGTTTATGCATGCCTCGGACTAAAATCCAGAAAATTCGTTTAGTGTTTCTTTGCGTCTGCTGTTTTGCTTCCGTCGCCCTTCTGGGATTGCTCGTATCGCGGTCGCTCGTCGCGAAGGAATGGAAGAGCGGCATCAAATGGCCGAAGCCGAAAGTCATCAGCCCAGGCGACGCCGGTAAGGCCCCCTCCGACGCGGTCGTGTTGTTCGACGGCACGGACATGTCGGCTTGGGAAGGCAGTCCGTGGATTGTCCGAGATGGCTATGCGATTGCGAGCAAAGGCGGCATTCGCAGCAAGCAGGGATTTGGCAGCTGCCAGCTGCACATCGAATGGGCGACGCCCGATGAAGTGAAGGGCAGCGGCCAAGGTCGCGGCAACAGCGGCGTTTATTTAATGGGCCAGTATGAAGTCCAAATTCTCGATTCGTACGAAAACGAAACCTATTTCGACGGACAAGCCGGCGCGATTTACAAACAGCACCCGCCGTTGGTGAACGCTTGCCGCAAACCGGGGGACTGGCAGTCGTACGACATTATCTTTTCCGCGCCGCAGTTTGGAAAAGAGGGAAAAGTCGTCAAACCGGCCCGGGTGACGGTGTTGCATAACGGCGTGCTGATTCAAAATCATTTCGAATTGCAGGGCTCGACGGCTTGGCACAAGCCGCCGGAGTACAGTAAGCATGAGGACAAGTTGCCGATTCATTTGCAGTTTCACGGCAACCCGCTTCGCTTCCGCAACATCTGGGTTCGCGAATTGTAGGCCCAATAACCGGGCGAACCGTTCCGCGATCCAATGTGGCGGCGGCTGCCGCCACGTGGCGAGGGTACGTAGTCCGGGATTTCAAACCCCGGTACGATAGTAGTACAACCACGGACGGGGTTCCTGCGGGAATCCTGGAGTTGGACGGATCGCCGGAATTCCCGGGGTTGCGACCCCGGGCTCTGCGGCAACGTTACTGTGCGGTTAGACTACGAACGCTAAACACGCATTCACGTGAGGCACGTGATGTTTTCGTCGGTATGGAGACTCCCCATGACGCACTTGATTCGCCGCTTGTCCACGGCTGCGGTACTGGCTCTTTTCATCACTGCGGCGGGGGCCGAGGAAACCGAAAAGAAACCGGCCAACCGGCCCATGTCGCCCCCCGCGGCTCCTTCTGTGGAAAAGCTGGTGAAAGCCGCGCGGCCGTCGGTGGTCGTGGTCAGTTTCACAGGTCGTGATGGTAAGCAGCAGGGTGTCGGCACGGGTTTCATCATTTCGCCGGACGGCATGATCGCGACCAACTATCACGTCATCGGTGAAGCGCGGCCGATCAAAGTGCAACTGGCCGACGGCTCGGAACACAAGGTGACCGAGGTTCATGCTTCGGATCGAAAGCTCGATCTGGCGCTGATCAAAATCGACGCCGGAGATCTGCCGGTATTGAAACTGGGGGACTCAAGTGGGCTGAAGCAAGGTCAGTTGGTGGCGGCGCTTGGCAATCCGGTTGGACTGAAGCACAGCGTCGTCAGCGGCGTTGTCTCCGGCGTGCGTGAGATCGACGGTCGCAAGATGATTCAACTGGCGATTCCGCTCGAAGGCGGCAATAGCGGCGGCCCCTTGCTGGATATGGAAGGACGCGTTCACGGAATTCTGACGATGAAGTCGCTGGTGACCGCCAATCTTGGTTTCGCCGTGGCGATCAACCATTTGAAACCGCTGATCGAAAAGCCGAATCCGATTCAAATGTCGCAATGGCTGACGATCGGGGCGCTTGATGCCGCGCAGTGGAAGCCGCTTTTCGGCGCGGACTGGCAACAGCGGGCGGGCCGCATTTTAGTCCACGGTCCCGGCGCGGGGTTTGGCGGTCGGTCGCTTTGTCTGCATCAGGGAGATTTGCCGGAACTGCCGTTTGAAATAGCGGTCCACGTCAGGCTGGACGATGAAGCGGGAGCGGCGGGCCTGGTTTTTCATTCCGATGGCGGCGATCGGCACTACGGCTTTTATCCATCGGCTGGCAAGTTGCGGCTTTCGCGGTTCGAAGGGCCCAACGTCTTCAGCTGGAAAGTTCTGCAGGAGGTCGAGTCGGATGACTACAAACCGGGGAAGTGGAACCATCTGAAGGTGCGGCTGGAAAAGGACCGCATTCGCTGTTTTGTCAACGATCAACCGGTCATCGATTCCCGCGACCGCGGACTGGCGGAAGGTTCGGTCGGGCTGGCGAAGTTCCGGCAGACGCAGGCGGAGTTTAAACGATTTCAGATTGGGAAAAAAATCGACGTGTCCGTACCCTCGCCCGCCGTGGTCAAGCGGGTCAACGAATTGATTGACAAACTGCCCTCCGGGCCCGACATCGTGGCCAGCGAGTTGGAGCCGCTCTCTAGCGCGGCCGATGTTAGCAGTGCCGCTTTGCAGCAGCGGGCGACCGAACTACAGCAGCGGGCGGAGGGGTTACGTCGGTTGGCCAACGAGGTTCATGCGCAAAGCGTCGTCGCGAAACTGGTCAAGGTGCTGGAAGCGAAGGAGGAAGATATTGACTTGGCCCGCGCCGCGTTGTTGATCGCCGTGCTGGACGACGCCGAAGTTGACGTCGACGGTTATTTGGAAGAAATCCGACGGATGGCGGCTGCCGTGATGTCGAAATTGCCCAAAGATGCCGGCGAGGCGGAACGGCTGGCGGCGCTGAACGAGTACTTGTTCAAACAAAACGGTTTCCACGGCAGCCGCACCGATTATTACCACCGCGCGAACAGTTATTTGAACCGCGTTATCGACGATCGCGAGGGTCTGCCGATCACGCTCTCGCTCTTATACATGGAAATCGGCCGCCGCCTCGGTTTAAAGATCGAAGGCGTCGGTCTGCCGGGCCATTTCGTGATTCGCTTTGTGCCGGCGAAAGGCGATCCCCACCTGGTCGACGTGTTCGACGGTGGAACGAAAATGTCGCGCGAGGACGCGACGCAAAAGATCCGCGAACTCGGTCGCGGTCCGCTGTTGGACGAGCACCTGCAGCCATACACCAAGCAGGCCGTCGTGATCCGGATGCTCCATAATCTGCTGGGCCTCGCGCAGCGGGCGGATGAGCCCGAGCAGGTGTTACGGTATTTGGACGCGCTGATCGCCGTCGATAAGAACCTGCTGCAAGAGCGAGCGATGCGGTCGTTGATCCGCAAACGCACCGGCCGCAATCGCGCGGCTCTGGCGGACCTGGATTGGTTTTTGGAGAACGAGCCGGAAGGGATCGATCTGGATCGGGTTCGCCAAATGCGGGCTCAATTCGATTAATCGCCGGGCTGATACTCGCTCGGCAGTCGCTCGCGGTCCGGCTCCAGATTTCGGGGAAATCTTATTGCGGATTCGCGCGCCGGCATTGGGGAATCCCGGAACCCGGATCCGATTAACCCAAGCTTTCCACCCGCAGCGACGCCAGGTGGTGCGCGGAGGTGACCAGGCGGTCCCAATTCTCGGAGATGTACTCGGGCGGACCGCCGATCTCTGCGACCACGTTGTGAACCTCTTCGGTAGCGACCATCTCGATCGCGTCCCACGGGCAGACGACCAATTCGTGCGGGTCGGTCTTCTTCTTGGGGATATGCACGCAGACTTCGCAGCCCACGCACCGCTCCAAATCGATTTCGCACCAACTCTGCAGGTTAAAGAAGTTGTCGTACTGCTGTACTTTGTCGATGCAATCGACCGGACAGACCTCAAGGCAAGCCTCGCAGCCGGTGCAATTGTCCGCGTTAATCACCGCCAGTTCCTTGGGAACTTTCTTTCGCGGCGCCTTTTTGCCTTCTTTTTTCGCCATCGCTGCAGAACTTAGTTTGGCTGAGTTGCTTAGAATCTGACTAGTTTAGTCCGCTTCCAACGGATTTCAAATGCCCGTCTTTACTAAAGGGCGGTTTGCCCGATCATAAGGTTCAAATCGGCGAATGGCCAATCGGGGCTTTATTAATTAGTATCGCGACCCTGTACCGCGACCCTGTACCGCGGGCTAAAATCCGCCGCCGATGGAACGATTTCCGCCTGTCCGCCGTCTATTACTTGGCCACGGCGTCCGCCGCCGTCGTCAACGTATCCTTACAATTTCGTTTCAGGAGCCAGCCGCCATGCAACGCCACGTCCGCCTGATCGCACTGTCCGCCACGGCCCTCTTCGCCGCTAGCATGCTTTGGCAATGGTCCGCGGCCGAAAATGCAAAAAAGAAACCCGCCGCCGTCGACGGTCGGATCACAACGGCTGACCTCGGCGGCCAGCAGCGGTTTCTGACTCACTTGAGCACCGACAAGCCGATCTATCGCGAGGGCGAGACGCTCTACATGCGGGGCGTGCTGCTGCACCACGCGACGCACAAGCCGCTGCCGCAAAACCAAAATGCCGCCGCGGTATGCGAAATCAAAGGCCCGAAGGGCGATACCGTGGCGTCCGGGTTTGTCAACGCGCAGCAAAGCGTGTTGGGCTACTCGTGGACGGTGCCCGCAGGTCAGGCCGGCGGCGAGTACACGATCAAGGTCAGCTATCCGGGGCACGGCTACTCACCGGCCGAACGCAAATTCGATATCCGCGCTTACCGCGCGCCGCGGCTGAAGAGCCAAATCAAGTTCCTCCGCGACGGCTACGGCCCCGGCGATGCTGTGGTGGCCATGCTCGAAGTCGAGCGCGCCGAAGGCGGCGTGCCGGCCGACGCCAAAGTGACGGTCATCGCCCGCGTTGACGGCCAGGTTGCCTACGAAGGCCAAACGGTCGTGGACGACGACGGCCGCTGCGAAGCGCGGTTCCAACTGCCGAAACAAATCGCGCGGGGCGAGGGCACGCTGGCGCTGGTCATCGAAGACGGCGGCGTGGTGGAAACGGCCAGCAAGACGATCCCGATTTTACTGCAGACGGTCGATCTGGCGATGTACCCCGAAAGCGGCGACCTGGTGGCGGGCCTGCACAGCCGCGTCTACCTGGAGGCCTTCACGCCCGCCAAAAAGCCGGCAGACCTGGCCGGCGTCGTAGTCGATAACGAAGGCCGTCAAGTCGCGACTTTCCGCAGCGAGCACGAAGGCCGCGCCCGGTTTGAACTGACTCCGCAGGCCGGCAAGAAGTATACGCTGAAAATTACCGAACCGTCCGGCATCAAGACCGAGTACCCGCTACCCGAGACCAAGCCGGCCGGCGCGGTCGTGCTTTCAAACCGGCTCGTCTGTTCGGAGAAAGAATGCATCACACTGAAGGTCGGCGCGGTCGGCCACGAGTCGGTCACGGTGACGCTCAGCAAGCGCGAGCGCGAGCTGTTGCGGCGGGAAGTTGCGATTGACGGCCCGAACCTCAAGACGATCGGCTTCACGGCCCGACAACTCGACGAAGTCGAGGCGGCCGACGGTGTTTTGACCGCGACCGTTTGGTCCCAGGACGGGAAGCCGTTGGCGGAGCGATTGGTCTTCCGCCGACCTGCGCAGCAGCTGAACGTCAAAATCACGGCGGACGCGCCCCGGTACGTGCCGGGCGGCAAAGCACAATTAACGATCGAAACGACGGACGCCGAAGGCAGGCCCGTCAGCGCCGTGGTTGGCTTGACGGTGACCGACGACAGTGTTTTGGAGATGATCGAGCGCCGCGACCAGGCGCCGCGGTTGCCGGTCATGGTCCTGCTGGAAAACGACGTCCGCGATTTGGCCGACGCTCACGTGTATCTCGATCCGGAAAACGGCCAAGCACCGCAAGCCGTCGATTTGCTGCTGGGCACGCAGGGCTGGCGGCGATTCGCCACGGTCGATACCGCGAAATGGCTGGCCGAACACGGCGACAACGGTCGGCGGGCACTCGCCATGCGGATCAATACGGTTCAGGACTTGCAGCGGCGGGGCCGCGGACCCGGCGGCGTTGTGTTCGAAAAATTTAAAGGAGGCGTCGACTTTGACGAAGGAGGAGTGGAACTCGCT
>JAYZEI010000258.1:0-16324 GCA_036337375.1 Planctomycetota bacterium
GACACGTCGTTTTCGGCTGCAGCACACGCCCGGCCGGGGAAACGCCGACCCTTCACCCGCCAAGGTGACCCTGCTACCGCCGGCCGACGGCGTGGCCGTCCTGGCGGCCAATCGGTTGCGGATCCGCGTGCCTGCGGGAGACCGGTTTTTTTCGAATCCGAAAAACGTGTCCGAGGTGCCCGCGCCGCTGTTGGCCGTGTCCCGCGGGGAGAAGCCGGGGGACTGGTGTCTGGCCGGCTCGCTAAGCTCCGATACCACCCTGCGGGTCGTGGCTTTGAACACGAAGTTGTTGGCGGCCGGCGCGCTGTTCGCCAAATATCGCGTTGAATACGTGTTCGAAGAGGGCCTGCAGTACATCGTCGTGCTCACCGTGCGGCACGATGAGCCGTACGTGACCATCGACGAGACATTTGGCGGACTGGAACCCCGCCACGAGGTGTACCTGAGACTGGATTTCGCGGCGGGACTCGACCCCGACCAGCGCTCTGTCATGAGCAACGGCGGCTACGAGGCCCAGGGGTACAACGGCGGCTTTGACAAAAACACGGGACCCGATGGACGGCTGCCGTTCGAGTTGGGGCTGAACCGGCCCAACTCCATGGGCGTCATGCGGTCCGCGTCGTTCTATAAAGACGCCGGGCCGCACGCGCTGCTGATTTCCCTTTACCGGTTGCGGGATTGGAAGACCGCCGGCCGCCACGTCTGGTACGGCAATTCCGGGCCGGGCAACCTGAATTTTTATGCGCGGGGGAAGGAAAAGTTTCTACAGACCCGCCTGGAGGGCGGCCGCCGCCACTGGGCGCTGGCGCTAGTTCCGCGGGAGGAACAAAAGCACGTGCGGATCACGCCCGGCGGCCGCGGCCGCGGTCCGGCCGGGGGGCCGGAAGTGCGTCTGTGGCAGAAGCTCGGCGACTTCAGCCTCAACCAGTTCAAGGACTGGGTCTTCGACTGGGAAGAGACGCTCCAGCCGCGGCTGTTTCCCGCAGGGCCCAAGGTTAGCTACGAGCAATGGCAGAAGGCCTACGGCATGGAAGCGTTGTGGTGGTTCCTCAACGCGATCGTGAATTTCCACTGGGACTTTTCCGCCGAGGTCGGTCCACCGAGCTACGGCCTGATGCCCGACTTCTTCGGTAACTACGAACGCAGCCGCGGGGATTGGACCCCGGAGCAACGCGCCCACGTCCGCGCCATCCTGCTGTTCCTGGCCTATACCGCCGAGGACGACAACAACCTACCCCACCACAGCATGCTGGCCGGCCAGCCTAACTTTGTGATGCAGGTCAAGCAGACGATGGCCATCGCCTGCGGTGTGTTCCCCAATCATCCGCACGCCGAGCGCTGGCGGGATTCGTTCGTCAAATTTTACAAAGAATGGCTGGAAGTGTACGGCCGCACGTCCGACGCCGAGCACAACGCATTAGGCGGGCGCTGGACAGAAAACATTGCCTGCTATAGCGGCACCTCGCTGCAGGCGGTGCTGCGTTGTGCCAAAGGGCTGGAGATTCACGACGGCACGGACTTGCTCGACCATCCGATGCTGCGCGACTGGCTGGGGTGGTATCTGCAGTCGTTCATGTCGCCACACAGCGGGGCGCGGCGCGTGCCGCCGGAGGGCGCACACGCCGGTGCCCTCGCCGTAGGCGGCCCGTACTGGAAGGACCTCTTCGAGATCGCCCGGCGGCTGAAGCGGACGGCACCCGAGTTGAGTATGCAAATGCAGTGGATTGAGACGGCCGGCAAGGCGGGACGAAAACCCAACCTCAAATCCGTGCTCATCCGCGACTACGGACCCGTGTTCCGCCACGACTTCGGCGGGCCGCGCGAGGCTTACGCGCACCTGATGCAGCTTGGGGGCCGCTACAACTATCGCTGGAGTATGGGGCACGGCACGGTGTATTACGGAGCCCGCGACCAAAACTGGAGCTATAACGGATCGGAGGCCAACGGCGATTCGTTTAACGCCGGTGGCGTGAGCATGTTCTCGGTGGGCGGCCAGGGCCTCGGCTGGCATGCCAGCGACCAGCCGCTGTACGACTTCGGCTTTGCCCAGTTTTATCGCGCCGTGGCCGATCCCAAGTTGGCGGAGAAAACCGGCTACCTCTCCCGCGGTCTGCTACTGCTGCGCGATGAGGGTTTGATGATTTACGACGACGTCCGCGAAAACACCGCCGGCCAATTCAGCTGGAACAACAGCGGCCAGCTCCCTCACATTGCGCAGCTTCTGCCCGGAGCGGTCCCGGCCGGGGATTCGACAGAGAGCACCCGCCATTATCGGGGTAAGGGTGATTTTCTGACGCTCGTCTCGCCGCTGCCGCGAAAGGCGCGACGCACGCCCTTCGGTGCGGTCATTGGCAATTCAGAATACGTGCTTTGGTGCGATCGGCCCATTGTCCATGCCGACCGGCAACTGGCCTTCCGCGGCAGCGTCGGCTATGCGCGGGCGGGCGAATTGGCATTGTTCGAGGGCACAGAATTACGGCTGGGAAAATTTTCCATCGCCCGCGAGGGCGGCGATTTCGGCATCAGTGCCGCCCTGCGGGGCCGCCGCGTCATCGGCCGTCTGGCCGGCCGCCACGGCGGGCAAGTCCACATCGCACCGCCCGTCGCTTTCGATTCCAAGCACGTCAAGGCGACTTTGTCCGGACGCGGCCTGCCGGTGATTGTGGACGAGGGCAAGATCCACTTTGCCGTGGAGGTGAAGCAAGCCGACGGCACCCGCGAATTTGCGATCGACCTGGGGCCGTTGCGTTGACGCCCGACGTTCCCTCGGCCGTGTTAATAATTCAGCATCTCTGCGGTTAGGCAGTTAGATGGCCCATCGTGTGGGCATCAAATCCGCCAGATTTCCAAATCGAATGATGAGGAGTGTGCCACCGTGACTAACGCAAAGAAAAATAGGGTTTTGTTGCATTGGATCCTTGCATCGCCGGAATTGACTTGGTTGTTTTGGGTACTGTTGTTATCGGGGCTGGCCGGGATCGAGAGGGTGATTGGGCACGAACGATCCGCTCTCGACAATCTGGTAGACAACTCGATCCTGGTGGTGGGGCTGGCGGGTGCCATGCTCCTCTGGGTGCTATCGTTTCGCATCCCCATGCGGAACGCGGCCGAGCCCGGCATGATGCTGCTGCGGATCGCGCTGACGTGGTTGATGGCCCCCGTTGCGGGCCTGGTGGCGGTAACGGTAATCGCCGACGATGTGGACGGGGGCCTGCTGCTATTTCATCCCGTTTGGATCGGCTGTCTGCTGGCCTTCGTCGTTGTGCCTTTAACGGCATTGTGGCGAACTTACAGGCCAAGTTCGATCCGCTGATCGGCGAATCCAATCCGCGATGTTGCGGCAGCGTTTGGTCGGCCACCCCGTTGTTTAACGGCATATTGTTCTCTCGTAAATCGGCTATGCCACTTCATAGCCTTGACGCTGTTGGCGGGCGAGCATGGCGCCGGCCTCCGCGTCGCCGACGATCTGCTCTTCCTTGGCGTCCCATCGGATCGGCCGACCAACACGCATCGCGATGTTCGCCAGATGACAGGTCGTGACGCTGCGGTGTTGGCTCCATACATTTGAGATGGGCCGCTGGCGCGTGCGAACGCAGTCGAAAAAATTGCCCATGTGGTTGACAATGGCGTCCAGTTTGCCTGCCCGCGGCGGGCGATCGAGATTATCGTGGGCGTAGAGGCGATACTTCTCGCGCGGCAGCGGGTCTTGCAGCAGTTCTTCCACCGGCTTACCGGTCAGCTGCCCGCGATTGACGAAGATGCGGCCCTTTTCGCCGGTGATCAGCAGGCCGTTTTGCCCGGTGTCTTTAACGGTCATGATCGCGCCGCTGGGATACTTGTACGTGGCCGCGTAGTCGACCGCCACGTTATAGCCGTTCTTGATTTGCGGATAGGTCGCCTTACCCTCGACTTCGATTGGGGCGGCACCAATGGCCCACTGGCCGATGTCCAGATGATGGGCGCCCCAGTCGGTCATCTGCCCGCCGGAGTATTCATACCACCAGCGGAATGTGTAATGGCATCGCTCTTGAGTGTACGGCATGGCCGGAGTTTGCCCCTGCCACAGATCCCAGTTCAAATGCGGCGGCAGGTCTTTCACTTTGAACGGGCCGCCTGTTTTATTCTTACCCAGCACGACGTCGACTCGCTTAATCTGGCCGAGTCGCCCCTGCCTGGCGATTTCGACCGCCAGGCGGAAACGGTGGTCGCTCCGCTGCCACGAGCCGACCTGCACGACGCGGCCGGTCTGCCGGACGACCTTCGTCAGCAGCTTGCCCTCGTCGACAGTCAGCGTGAGCGGTTTCTCGACGTAGACATCCAGCCCGGCGCGGCAGGCGTCGATAACCATCTTGGTATGCCAATGATCGGGCGTGCCGATCAAAAGCACGTCGAGGTCCTTGCGCTCGAGCAGCTTACGGTAATCTTCGTAGAGTTCGGCCTTACCGCCAAATTGCACCTTGGCCTTCTCGGCAATCTGGCGGTCGACATCGCAAATCGCCACCACGTCACCGTAGGGTACGGCTTTTTCGGTGATGACCGAACCCTGATATCGCATGCCGATAGCGCCGATCGAGAATCGGTCGTTCTTCCGTCTCGGCTTGTCCCCCGCCTCGGCATCGCTGGTGAAAAAGTAAGGCGCCAGGCCCATTGTCCCGGTTGCCCTACCCGCGTGCTGCAAGAAGTCACGTCGGTGCATCAATGTCATGATTATTTTCGCTGTGCCATTTGCTTTTGCGGTTTTTTGCCGAAGCAACTGTTACCGGACCGCGGCGCAGCAGCCGCACGCAGGTAGTCGCACAGATTCTTGGCAATCGCCAAAACCGTCGGCGAATCGGGGGGGTTGCGACTGCCTGCGATGGTGGGCGGCATCACGCCAAACCACCTAGCGGAGAGGACAGGATTCGAACCTGCGGACCAGTTTACCCGGTCACGGATTTAGCAAACCCGCGCTTTCGACCACTCAGCCACCTCTCCGAAACTCGTTCGCTGCGTTTTAATCAGCCCAAAGCCGATAATCCACGCAAGGTTCTATCAATTCTATGGAAATTGCAGCCTCTCACAAGTCGTTTTGAGAAGGCCAGCCGCCGCGACGCATGTTGCGGACTATAATTTTGCGACCCAATCCTCAATCTCGACCTGGCTGTGGGGCGGGTACGTTTGTCGCTGTACGGGCAAACGAATTTCTGCTTGTAATCCGGTGGAG
This sequence comes from Planctomycetota bacterium, assembly GCA_036337375.1. GTDB lineage: Bacteria > Planctomycetota > Planctomycetia > Pirellulales > UBA7805 > JAYZEI01. The sequence continues at coordinate 5,204 of JAYZEI010000258.1, forward strand.
AAATATGACCGTAAAATCTGTCAATCGTCCCTCGCATCGTAGCGCCGCTCTGCTGTCGCTCGTATTACTGGCCGTCGCCGCTGATCCGCTAAAAGTTCACGGGGCCGAGAACAATAACTTTGCCACCGCTCTCAGCTCGATCCGTGTCGATCAACTTCAGCGGCATGTTGAAACGTTGGCCGATGACGCCTTGGAGGGCCGGGAGGCCGGTACCCGCGGCGGCAGGGCCGCCGGACTTTATCTGAGAAACGAATTGCGATCGTACGGACTCGAAGGTGCGGCGGAGGGAGACGGCTATTTTCAGATATTTAGCGGCCGCTATCGCAACGTTCTCGGAAAAATCGAGGGCTCGGATCCGGAACTCAAGCATGAATTCATTCTGATCGGTGCCCATTACGATCATGTCGGGTACGGCAGCCGTCGAAATAGCTTTGGACCGCTGGGCTATATTCACAACGGCGCTGATGACAATGCCAGCGGGACTTCCGGGTTGCTTGAAGTCATCGAAGCGTTTTCGAAATTAGATCGGCTGCCCCGGCGGACCGTATTGTTTGCGTTTTGGGATGCCGAGGAAAAGGGCCTGCTCGGATCGAAGTACTACATTAGCCAGCCATCCGCGCCGTTGCACCAGACGAAAGCGGTGCTCAACGCCGACATGATCGGGCGGTTGCGCGAGGATCGCCTGATGGTTTACGGAAGCCGCACGGCGGCCGGCTGGCGCGGTCTCGCGAGTCGCTTGAACGAGACGGACCTGAGCATGGACTTTACCTGGGAATTAAAAGGCAACAGCGACCACTATCCGTTTTTTCAGCGGCGAATTCCGGTCTTGATGTTGCATACAGGCTTGCACGACGATTACCACCGGCCGCGCGACGACGCAAAAAAAGTGAACGTTGACGGCATCCAGCGGGTTTCGAGGCTGCTGTTTTCTATCGCTTATGAATTGGCCAACAGCGACGGGTCGGCCGACTTTCGCGAACGGGCACGGAAGGAAACTCCCACCCAACAGAAAAAATTGCTCGCGCAACAGGTCGTAAAGCTACCTAAAAGGCTCGGTGTCAGCTGGCGACCAAATGAAGCGCTGCTCAACGGGCTGCGGATCACCGGAGTCGAGAGGAATTCGCCGGCGCAGCGGTCCGGCCTCCGCGGTGGCGACAGGATCATCTTATTTGACGCTACTGCGATTTCCGACGGTGAAGATTTGCAGGCGGCCGTCGTCGCCGCCACGAATCCCGTTCCGGTCGTCGTGCAGCGGGAAGGCAGCGGGGAGCCGGTGCGGATAAATATCCAATTGGTTGGCCGACCCTATCGGCTGGGTATCTCTTGGCGAACCGATGACGCGGAACCGGGCGTGTTGATTCTCAATCGCGTCGTTCCCAGTTCGCCGGCGGAACGCGCAGGACTGCAACTCAATGACCGAATCTACGAATTTGAGCACCGGCAGATTGAGCACGTTGACGATTTTCTGCAGGCAGCGCGGACTCGGGTCGGGTCGCTAACGCTGTTGGTCGAACGTGAGGGAAGACTGCACGAAGTGGTCGTTGAAGATCTGCCGGCAAGCAATTCCGGCGAGTAAGACCGCAGACCAAGGTTAACCTTCAAACCCGCCGGCTGCATCGCGCCTCAGCCGGCTTATTTTTTAGCCGGCGCAAATTTGATCTGTTCGATGAGTTTTACGATTTCGTTTTGGGCGTTTTTTTGCCCGGAAACCGCGGTTATGGCGCCGACGACGTTGCTGTAACGGAGGTTGTAGTCGCATTCGAACTCAACCTCCATCATCTTGCCTTTGTCGGGACCGCCTTCCTGCTCGAGGCGGCCCAAGATGTCGCGGTGGAGGTTCTTGAATTTATCGGAGGCTCTGTCTCCGGGAATAATTCGGTCTTCGAGAATAAGCCTTGAGAGCCTTCCGCCGCCGTCCGCTTCCAGCCGAACGTGCAGGGTTGTTTTTTCCGCTTCCTCAAGCTGTTCTTGCGGGGCACCCACGACGGGCATACGGATATCGAAGTCGCCTTCTTGGGCGACGACCTTAAAGGTCAGAATGAAAAATACCAGTAACTGAAAGACGATGTCGATCATCGGCGTCATCTGCAACTCGACCTTGTCGCTGCCGCTGGCTTTTTGTTTTTGTCGAACTTTCATCGATAAACCTGGAAGTCGAGGTTAAGTAGCGGTCGGGTTGAAACTACTTCTTCGGGGATCCTCTTTTACGCGCAGACGAAAACTTTCAAACTGGATTTTCTGACACAACTCGATCACCTCCTGCACCAGGCCGGTCTTGGCATACCGGTGTGCACGAATGATAACGTTGATCTTGGACGCCGGCAGTCGCCGCGCCCGCCGCTCTTTGCGGAGGATGTTCTCGAGCTCGTCGCCGATTTTCCATTTTTCGCCACCGATGAGCGCGAAAAACTCTGTCGAATCTGTTTCTTTGGCGATCTGAATCGTCAATGCCTGCTCCGGTTGTTTTTCGGGCGGTTTGGCAAGGACGCTGGACGGCAGCACCACGCGGGCGTCTTGATCGACTTGCGTAAAGTTGACCAGGACCATGAAGAACGCGATCAACTGAAAAACGATGTCGATCATCGGCGTCATATCCGCTTCCAGCAGTTCGCCGAGCTCTCGCGACTTCACCCGCATTATTGATTCCTCAAATCACTTTGGAATTGCGTTTGGGTTTCTGCTTATTTCTTTTCTTTGCCGACCGTTTGGAAGCGATTCATGAGACCCTCGCTGAGGATACCTACCTCCAAAACGAGTCGGGCGACTCGATTGCGGAGGATGTTGTAGGCGGCAATCGCCGGGATCGCGATGGCCAGTCCGACTAGCGTTGTCCACAGCGCTTTCGAAATACCGTCGGCCAACTCCTGGGCTTTCGGCGTGGCATCGCTAAGCGCGATAACGCGGAAGGATTCGATCATGCCGTGAACGGTCCCGAACAAACCCAACATCGGCGAGACGGTTCCGATCAGAGCCATATAGCTGAGTTTGTGCTCGAGCTTCATGTTTTCCTCTTCGCCGACTTCCTGCATGGCTTCTATCGCCTGACTGTAACCGGCCGATAGTTTTCCGAGCCCGGCGGAAAGTACCTGGCCCAGAAACGACTCGTCGGCTTTCGCCATCTCGTATGCTTCCTGATAGCGTTTTTCATTCAGGTGCGCTTCGAATCCTTCGACCAGATGAATGGGCACGACATTGTCGCGACGCGCCGTCAGAAGATTCATCACGAACAAGGCCACGAGCGTGAAAGAGAGCGCGAGGAAAATAATACAGTAGCCGATTCCCAGAGCTTCGATCATCCAGGACAGAACATTTCCCCCGCCTTTATCTGCGGTGTCGTCGGAGCCTTCGTCGTCGGCTTCGTCACCACCACCAGCGTCGCCCGCGTCGGCGTCCTGCGCGTAGACGGTGGCGGACGTTGCAATCCCAACGACAGAGACTGCGGCGAATACGATCGAGAGAATACACAGGGAATAAGCCGTTGCCCGCACGGTACTCGTGAATGGCGAAATCCGCATTGTTGCCTCCGGAAGCTGAGCGATAATTCAAAAGGCCGCGTGGGGCCTAAACGTGAAAACCGAGTGATTAAACCGAATTAACTAGTCTAATCAGAGTGTAGTGTCCGAGTAAACCAGCCTCGACTGGCTGGGAATTTGGTATTTGTGAAGTTAGATAGGCCAGCGGCCACGATCCCCGCCCCCTTTTGTTTGCAGCCGTGGGCAGCCGATATTCAGAATTATTGTCGCAAATCCCATGCACCTAGCCCTTTTTCGCCCATGGGCTGCCGGGATATCTGCCCTTCAGCACCTTTAGGGCTGCCGTTTCACGGCCGGGTTTTTGCATCGTTTTCCACAGCTGGGCGATACGAAACAGCGCTTCGGCGTGCAGGGCCGGATGCTGGTAGTACAGGGCGTCAACGTGGAGGTAGCCTAGTACTGCGGCTTTAGGATTGTTCATCACGCGGTAACAATCGCCTTGAGCGTTGTAGGCCAAAGCATGAATTTCTGTATCGCCCTGGTCCGCGGCGCGAATGACGTCGTTGACCATTTTTAGTCCTGTCTTGCCGTTGCCATCGGCGGCCATGCTTTTGGCATTGCCCAGAGTCGCGATAAGCCGGAACCGTTCGGCCTGGGGGCCTGTGCCTCCCGTGGAACGTATCGACTCGAACAGTGCGGCGGCCTGCTTAAAATCGCCGTTCGAATAATGCACCCGCGCCAGCCCTAAGTCACCTCGAAGTTTGGCGTCTTCCCAGGGCGCCTGTTTGACGGCGTTATAGGCATTTTTGGCCCGTGCGAAATCTCCTGCTGCGGCCGATAGATCGCCATACAACTCAGACACTTCGTAGAAATGGTAGTTGTTCGGATAATTGCTTGCGAATCCTTTTACGTACTTCTCTTTTGCTTCGCTGAGGTCGCCGGAGCCGCCAAGTGCTTTCTGGGCGATACAGTATGCGAGAAAAAAGTAAATTTCCTGTTTGACAAAGTCATCAGAGATCTGGTCCATCTTGATGCCCTTGAGCATTTCGATGGCTTCGTCAAAATTGCCGGACCTGACTTGTGTGCGGGCGTCGGGCAAGCCGTTAGGCTCGTCGTCGAATCGGATGGAAACGATTTCATTGACCGCGATCTTTTTTACAATCGACGTACGAGCGTCTTTGACGTCAATTTGTGTCTTGGTCATATTGACAATGTCACCGCTTTCATTGCCTTTGTGCGTTCGAATTCTATCCGCACCGCCCGCGGTCTGCGAACCGGCTAACAGTAATCCCAGCAAAATAAACATCACGCGTTTCATCTTTTCTGTCCCTTCATTTGCAACCAGTCCAGCTCTGTGTGCGCCGGCGAGTTTTTAATTTGTGGCCAGCCTGTTTAAGCCGGTCGATTCCTTGCCCAGTTCTTGTTGGATGAGCCGATACAGTTCGTCGAACTGCTGGCGGACGTCTTTATCATCGAATTTTAACACCTTGCCATCGGTGCAGCCAAATGCCGGATGCCGCTGGTGCAGCGAAAGCAGTGTCTGTTCGGCCGCCGACAACAGTTTTTTATACTTTTCCGGGTCATCTTTCTTATAGGACAGCGCCAATTTGTAGCGGCAGTTAACGAGATAGTAGTTGGCCTGGAAGAAGTGCTTTTGAAAGGCTGGGTTCTTCTGGGTCGCATCGGAGATTCTCCGCCATCCCCAGACGATCTTTTTGCCGGTGTCCTCGTCTTTCTCACCGCCGAGGATTGACTTGACATACTGCTCGCGGTCCTTGCTGCCCCAGTGGTACAACGTCTCAGCCGCTTTGGTTTGGACGGTCAGATTCGCCTGCTTGCGTTTGAGAATGCCGGCCAGTAACTGGAGAGCGTTTTCATATTCGCCTTGTCTTCGGTAGCATTCGGCCAGTCGCATTTCGATGGTCGTCCGCTGTCGTGGATTTTTCAGGAAACCGGGCTTGCTGGTTTCGGTATCCAGGATTTTCTTGTACGTCTGCGCGGCATTGCCGTAGTATTTGGCCGCGACTTCGGTCGCTTGCCCGTCGCCGGCGTCGTTGCTCTTGCCCAGTTCAAAATAAGTTTCCGCCGTCCAGATTAGGTTGGCGTACGAGTTTCCCTTTTTGCTGATCAGGCCCAGGAAGGTCTCGAAGGCCTTGGTCATTGCCTGGATTCCCGCCTTGTCGCCCTTCTGTTCGAGGAAGAGTCGCTGCTTCTTCAAGTCGGCGCCCAATTCGATAAACATTTGCGTCAACCGTTCGCCACCCTGGTCGTTTTTGCCGATTGCTTTTTCGAGTTCATCTACCATCTTCATCGCGTTATCGAGTAATTTCTGCCGCTTGGCGGCGTCGGTTACCTTTGGCAGCGAGCTGATGTAGGACCGCAGAGCGAGGCGGCGGGTCTTTTCTCCGTAATTACCGTCCTTGGCGATAGGATCGCCTTTATGGACAAGCGCGAGCGCGCCGTAATCAGGGTTTTCGAAACGGCTGATGGCCTCGAGATAGCGATCCGACCCGGCGTACAATTGTGCGAGCGAATACGCCGCCGCGACCAGATTGCTTTCGACCTTGCCCGTCGCCTCCATCCGCTTGATACCGGCCACGAGCACTTTTTCGGCCTCGGCGAGTATGCGGTCCAATTTATCTTTTGGAAGTTTGTTTTCGTCGTCGTCCGCCAGGTAGAGCGACGTGGCGTATTTGTTCCACAGCGACTGGCCGGTGGTTAACTCGGCTTTGCCTCGCCGCGGCGACTCTTCGGGAATCCCGGCCAGATACTTCAGCGCTCCGTCGATATCGCCTTGCATAATGGCGAAGACGACCAGCCGGTAATTGGCTTCCACCGCCTCGGTCGAATCCGGCCAGTTATCCGAAATGCGTTTGGCGTACTGTTTGATCTGCTCGACTTCAAAGTCGTTTCCGTTCCAGGCCGTGCCATATTCCGTCAGGAATGCGTTCATGGCGATCCACGATCCGAACTTGGCGGTCTTGGCGTCGCCGGGGTAGCGGGTGGCAATGTAGTTTCCGATCACGGCCGCATGGATTTGATCACCGCGGTCGTAGAATAAGTAGCAAAGCGCTTTCTGAGAACTCTTAAGTTTGCGGATGTCGGTATCGTTGTCCGCGAAGGAAACGGCCATGCGGAAGTAGCGGAAGGCCTTGTTCGTCTCTTCCTCTACGCGTTTCTCCAGCCCCGGTTTTCGCTCCGCGTCGGCCGTCTTGAGGCTCGCCTTGGCCAGCGACCGCTTCTGCATTGCGGCCACGGCCAAGTCGTACGCTTCGTCAAAAGTCTTGGGCGTTTTTTCCGCGAGTGTCGCGCCGAGATTCTCAAGCAGCTTTCGGGCTTCTTTTTGAATTTTCGGATAGGGCTTCGCCTTGGTGATAACCGCTTTGGCGCCCTTTTCGGCTCTGGCCAACAGGTTGTCTTTGGCCTTCTTTTGTATTTTGTCCCGGATGGTATCGGCCTTGAGTTTTTGGGCGATGGCCTCTTGCAGGATAATGTCGAGCCCCGTTTCCGTGATGTCCTCACCGGGTTTCAACTCGATTTCCATTTTCAACAGGGCATCGTCATATTTTTTCTGTCCGATCCAGGCCTTCATCGCGTAGCGGAGCGCCTCGAGTTTAAGACCGCGAGCCTTGGGGTGCTTGTCGTATTCATCGACCCAAAGATCGGCAAAACAGTTGTGAGCGTTGTCGTACTGCGCCATGTCGACGTAGCAGCGGCCTTCTTGAACCCTCGCGTAGAGGCCCGCGCCTCGAGTGCGGTGTTTTTCGTAGAGTTCGCCGTATCCTTTGGCGGCCTTGGCTAGCTGAGTTTTGTATTTTTCGGAACCCGCTTCGTAGGTGCTCGCCAGTTTGTAAACCACCAGCGCCTGCGCCAATTCGGCGACAATCCAATCGTTACGAAGTTGCGTGCGGAGTTCTTTCAAATCCTCGCGGTTATTGGGGATCTTATCCTTGCCGTCCTTGTCTTTTCCCTCAAGCGGCTTCCGCGCTGCCTGGATGAGTTTTTCTGCCTCGGTCAGCTCTTCGAGCGCTGCGCTGAATTTTTGTCGAGCATCGCCCAACAGACTGGCACGGTCGGCGGCGGGCTTGTCGGCATCTTTTAGGGCGGCTTCGGCCAGGGCAATAAAGACGTTGCCGATCTGCATGCGGACGCTGTTGACGCGAGAATTGCCGGGCTGTTCTTTGGCAAATTTTTTGAACTTCTCGATGGCCTCCATCAACTTGGCGTCGCGTACACGGACGTCGGAAATCGTACGGGCTTCGGAAACCAAATTCAGGGCTTGCTCGTAATCGACCGCCTTCTTAAAGTCGTCGTCGACTAGGTCGGTCTGGCTGATAGAATCAAGGTATTCGTTGGCGGTGTCGTAGTAGCCACGCGCCCGCAATTCAGCCAGAAACGCACTGGCTTCTTCGGCGGCCTGCAGTTCATTGGCAAGCCCCGCGATTCCGCCCGCTACCGCGACCGAAATTGAAAGAATGATCCGTCGCCAATGTGAGTTGGTCCGTTTCATGGTCATACCTGAGTGTGCATTGGATTTATCGATCTGTTCGCAACTCGCGCCGGTTGTCGCCCCGCGACCGATTCGACGATGCGTGCCGGCTGGGGCAATTCGGTTGCCAGGTAGATGATTTGGCTTGAAAAGCGTCGTGAACCGCCCATCCCCTTCTCTAATAAACTATATTCTTTCCGGCCTGCTATCAACCGTTCGTTTTACGGGCGGCCTTATATTCCCGTGCTCTGCGACGAACCTCGGGTGGACTGCCGGACCGGCCCCGCTGCGTTTATTCTACCGGCGAAAGACGGCTATCGTAGGCCAATTTGTAGAGCGCGGTCGATGAAGCGAACGAATCGCTTAAATGAAGGGGCCTCGGCCATTTCCAAATCAACTTGATCGGCCAGATCCCGGACTGCCGCTAAAGACGTTTGCGGCCGATCGGCATAAGGCGAACCGCGCAACAGTTCCGCGGTTTCGGCGGCAATTATGGCCGCCTGGACCGGCATGGGGGCCTCGGCGAACGTCTGGGCAAATTGAATTCGGCTGATGCGCTGCCGCTGCGATTGTCGCGTTCCGTTTTGCGGATCGGCCTTTGTACCTTGCCACGAAATTTCGACCCAGCCGACGTCATTAGCACCTTGTGGTATTAAGTTGATTTCGAATAAACCGGTGGCCGCCTGATAGGCCCGCAGATCGATTTCAAGGGGGCGATCATCAAGGATCGAAGTCGGCTCGTGCCCCAGTAATCGATAGGAAGACACGGCGCTAGGATTGAAATGTACGGTTACTCGAACATCCTCGGCGACGACCGGTCGGCGGCGGCCAATGGCGGCCCGCAAGGCATCTACCATTTCTTGCCGATGGGATACGCGGCTCGAACTTCCCCGTCCCGCCTCAGCCAGCCGCGGCAGCAGCGGGTCGTGCAGACCGGCTTGCGTCAAATCTATTACGGCAACACGGATGTTGTCCTCTGCCAGATCAGATAGCACACGGGTAATCTGGGCGGCACTTTTTTCGGCCACGAGTCCAGCCCCGTCGGAGATGACCACGAGGCTCTGTGGCATCTTCAGCCTGCCGACCCGTTTCAAGGACAATGCAGCCAGTCGCATCGCTTCGCCGATGTTATTTCCCGATTGTGGCTGCAGCTGGTCAACCGCAGCGAGAATTTCCAACTTGCGATCCGCATCGGCGTGATTGAGCAGCACACGGGCCGTTTCGCAATGCGCGATCAGCGACATGCGGTCCCCGGGTCGCAGGGTTGCGACAAACTCTTTCAGGGCCTCGCGGGTGCGGCTCAGTTTGCTGTGTTCACGCATGCTTGTCGAAATGTCCACAACCAGCGTCACATCCGCCGGCGTCCGCCGGTCGGCGGCGGAAGCCGACTTTCCGCCCTGTGCGATGACTTGCAGTGTGCGGGAATCGATCGCCCCGAATGGTGACGGTCCGCCTAGTACGTGAAGCGATACGGGCGAGTTTGCCGCCGGCACGCCGTAATCGATGGCCTGAATAAATTCCTCGGTCCGCACGATCTCCCGCAACGAGTCTTTCACGGCCTCTGCACTGGCGCCCTCGCGATACAGTTCCTCCCAACTGTGGTCGAAACTGGGCGCGGCGACAACAAGCGGTAACGGGCTTTGAAGGAATGTCTGGCCTGCGGCGGGCGAAATGAACGGGTGAATTTCATGGACCAATAGGAACTGCAATAAATCGGCCTGAACCCAATTCGGCACAATCCCTTGCGGTTTGATGTCGTCAACGGACCGCAACGGTGTTGCGCCGTCGTCCGGCGCGGTAAACGGTCGGTGGTTCTTAAACGGCGCTTCGGCGAACATTCCTTTGCGATCTTTGTTGCTGTTGAACCAATGCCACAATTCATTACCGGGCAGTTCCGCCCGCGGGGCGATTGTCCAGGGTGGAATTACCGGCCTGTGGAGGTCGCCGGCCGGGTCGAGTTCGGGTACCCGCTCAAGAGGTAGGTTCACCAAGGGGGCGTGTGGTTCGGCGGGCCCAAACTGCAATTCAATTGCCGGTTCTTGGAGGATTAATTCCCACGTTGGCTTTTGAGGAGGTTCGTAATAAGCAGTAGCCACGAAGCGAAACATTGCGGTCAGGTATAAAGTGCCGATCATCAGCAGTAGTGAAACAGCAGCCGCAACCTCGATGAAGTTCGATCGGCGGCGGCGATGCCGCGATGATACGGAGAGCAAAGCGGTATCTTCCGTGGCAATCCGCCGAAGTTGGTCAACCAGCCCGATCGGAACCGGCACATCGCGGAGATCGGCATCGATATGTGAATCCGCGTATTCGGGAATCGTCCGCAAACTGGCAATAAGGCCCGCGGGCACGTGCACGTCCCGAATTTCGGCGTCGACGCATTCTTCGCTGTAAGATGTGATACCCCGTAATCGATCGAACAACCCCGGTGGTACCGCAATCTCGCGAAGGGCTTCGTCCAGATCTTTATCTTTGGACGTTGCGATCGCCCGCAACTTGACCAGCAGTTGTTCGGGCAAAGGCACACGACGAATCTCGTCGTCCATCCAGTCTTTCGAATTGTGTTCGAAGGTTGACATTTTTTTGGCATCGAACTTAGGTGCATGCACCTTAGCTCCATGCTCGCTGCGGTTATGGTGCGGCTATGGTGCGGCTAGCGCCAACAAACTCTGTCGCAATTTCTTTCTCGCCCGGCTAACCCGGGACAGGACCGTACCTAGTGGAATCTCCATTAGGTCGGCCGCCTCCTGGTGTGTTAGTTCGCCGACGACCACCAGCAGCAAACAATCGCGAAGCTCTGGTGACAGTTGGTTCAATGCGCGTTGCATTTCGTCGGTGTACTCGTCGGCCGTGACGTCATAGGCGGGAACGGCGACTTCCGGAGTACCGTCCTCGGCAAGCAACTTTGGACGCGGCCGCCCTCGCCAGTGGTCCACGGCACGACGGCGAAGGATCACCGCCAGCCACGCCCGCTGACTCCGCCCTTCCTCGTATCCGTGCCGGCTCTTCCACGCCGACCGGTAAGTTTCCTGGACAATATCCTCGGCCTCGTGCGAATCACCTACCATCCGAAAGGCCATCCGAAACAAGGCGGGACCGTGGTCGGTCACCATTCCCCGAAATTGGGCTTGGGTTAACGCCAAACCACCCTCCTGTCTA
>JAYZEI010000259.1:0-30497 GCA_036337375.1 Planctomycetota bacterium
GTTGCTCAACGAACCGGGAATGCAGTCGTTCCGGAAACAACTGCTGTCCGAAGCCCGCAACTTGTATCAGGAGACGCTGAAGCAGCAGGGGGATAATCCAACGATCCGTCGCGAACTGGCGCTGTCGCACTTTCGTCTGGGCCGCATTATGAGGGACCTGGACGATCCCGATTCCGCGCTCGAAACGCTCGAGATCGCGCGCGAAATGCAGCAGCAGCAGGTCGAAGCCAATCGGACTGCCGAGCGGCTCGCCGAATTGGGAGACACACTGAACCTCATCGGCGAAGTCATGGAAGGGCAGAACCGGTTGACCGAGGCGTTAGGTCTCTATGACGAGGCGATTCGGATTCGCGAGTCGGTGGTCAAGCACGCGCCGAAAAACGTGGGATATGCCCGCAAGCTGATCAATGTCTATATGAACAGCGGCCTCATCGAAAGGAAGATTGCAGAAAACTTAGAGAATGCAGACGCAAAACAAGAACGATACGAAGGCGCGCTGACACGAGTTGAAAAGGCCCAAGAGCGACGCCTTACGTTAGTGAATATTTGGCCAAGCGACCAAAAAATGCGGCGTGATTTGGCGAGGGGATTTTTTAACGTCGGCAACATTGCCAAACACATTGAACGGGTCGACGTTGCTTTGAAGAATCTAAATAGCGCGGTCGAGCAGTTTGATATTCTTCTTGAGCAAGAGCCGGATAACCTGGAATGCCTATATCTTCGAGCGCTGTGCAGCTGGCGGTTAGGCGATGCGACTTGGGATACAGTAAAACCGCAGGCGGCTCAAAATAGCTATCTCGATGCCCAGCGGAGGTTTGAGCAACTTGCCGAGGAAAACCCGGACGTCCACAAGTATCAGGGAATGCTCGCCGGTGCACTAATCAACCAAGCCTATCTCTATTCGGAATGCAAACACGCTGCAGATGCACTGCGAGTATTTAAGAAGGCGCACGAAATTCTGGAGCCACTCGTAGAGAAGTTTCCTCTACCAGACTATGAATACAACCTGCAGACGGTACTCGCCGAGATTAAGAGTCTCGAAACCAAACTGGGTGCTGATTCTACCGATGATGCCAGTTCTGGCAGCTAGGCGGCCTATTCTTTCGCGTGTATTTGATCGCCGGCGGATTGGATGTTTCCCCGCCAAATATGTGATAGCAGTCGATTGGGCTCAATCGTCCTATCAGCCGCAACCGATAGTGACGACTAGAGTTGTGATGCTGTTGTATCGTCTGCAAGTGTATCCGCGGTCAGAAGGGCCACCCGTCATGCCTCCGGTTAGTGTTTTCGAAATCCGACTAAGTTTCTTCTCCGTCGTTTGTCTGTTCTGCTGCACCATGCTGGTGTCTGCTGCACCGGCGATTGCGCAGAGCGACGAGGAGCCGCAACCCTCTGTCGATCTTGCCGAGCCGTTGAAGGTTTCCGCAGAAGGCGACGATGAGCAAGACGAAAAGAAGCAAGATGACCTTGAGGCCGAGGTTCGGCTAACGGCGCTGCAGCCGCCTGCCGAACAACCGGTTGTAACCCCACGGCCACCGACACGTTCGTCTCGCATTCGGCTAGCGAGGGTGCCGAGTATGTTCGGCGATTTCTTTGCGCCGCCCGCACAATTTGCGTTTTCGCGGGCAGGTGATGGTCTTAAGGAGTCGGTTAGCGGTGTGTTGCCTTTGGGCGGTGCTTTTCAGCGGAGCAAAGTCTCGGACAACGGCAAGGCAGTTCCTACCGACCGGATTTTCTTCATGTATAACCACTACCATAATGCAGTGCAGGGTCTGGGGTCGTCGTCCGGACCGCCTCCTCCGCCGATTTCGGTGGATCGATACGTGGTCGGTTTCGAAAAGACCTTTTTCAACGAAGACTGCTCGTTCGAGTTTCGTGTGCCGTTTGCCACCCCCGCCGATTTTTCCATGCCGCCCCCGACCGACCCGGCGGTCTTTATTCCGGGTGACGAAATTGGAAACATCAATCTCGTTTTCAAGTCGCTGGTCTATCAAAAGGACAATCTGGAGTGCGCCATCGGCCTGGGCATCGATCTGCCAACGTCCGGCGACGCCCGCGCGACGGTCGATCCACTACCGCTGGGGCCGCCCGGACAGTTTTCGTTTCTCGTCAAAAACGAAGCAGTGTACTTGCAGCCGTTCGCCGCGTTTTTGGCGACGCCGGGACAGGATACCTTCGTGCACGGTTTCGTTCAGTTCGACGTGCCAACCAGCGGCAACCTAGTGACGGTCGGGGATCCCGCTAAGCCCTCTCCCGTATCGCTCGGTAGTCTGAATGATTCCGCGTTGTTTCAGGTCGATTTGGCATTCGGCCGATGGCTTTACAAAAATCCTTCGGCGGGCTCGATTCGAGGAATTGCCGGTGTGGTGGAGTTGCATTACATCACGACGATTCAAGATGCGGATACCGTCTCCGGTTTCGTGCCCGGCGGCAGCGAATTGACGCTGGGGAATGCTTTCAATCGCCAGGATTTTCTTGACCTCACGGCCGGCCTGCACGTTCAACTGTTCGAAAACACGGCGCTGCGAGTCGCCGGCGTCGCACCTTTGCGCCGCCGTCCGGACCGGACGTTCGACGGCGAACTGATGCTGCAGATCAATCACTTCTTTCGATAGTCCGCGCCACAGCGACGGGGTGCATTGACACCAAAGTTCCTGTGCGGACTCTCCGGCCGAACCGACCGGCTGCTAACCGCTAACGCTCAGTATTACGAGAGGTGCGATCGGCACTGCCGGTTTAAATCTCCGCAGTCCGGCGGTGAGCTTATTGACCCAGTGCCGAAGATCCAGTGCCGAAGATCCAGTGCCGACGATCCAGTGCCGACGATCCAGTGCCGACATTGATTGTGGAGTGAAAAAGAAACGCTCAAGTCAATTGCCGAATAAACTCGTTCATCGTGTTCGGGCGATCACCAGGGTTTGCACTGAGGCAGGCGTGGATTGCGTCGGCCAGTTTCGGATCGATTTCCGAACAAACGTCGGTGATTGGAATCGGCGGTTTGTCGTGTTCCATCGCTTTTTTCGCCGTCGCGACCGTCCCGGGCCACGGTGATGTGAAGGCGAATAATTCGTACGCCGTTACGCCGAAGGAAAAAATATCAACGCGGTGGTCGGTCGCGCGGCGGCGGACGATCTCGGGCGACATGTAACGCGGCGTTCCCGTCCGGTTGCCGGGGCGACGAAATGCCGGCGTGTCGGGAACGGTCAGGCCGAAATCAATCAGTTTTAGTGTTTGCCGGTCCGCCGAGACGACGAAGTTTCTCGGGCAGATGTCGCGATGAACAAATCCGGCTTCGTGCACAGTCGCAAGTGATTCAGCCGCTTGTCGCATTAGCTGCGTGCGGTGTTCGGCGGTGCGCTGGTCGCACGACTGAATCAGCGTGTTGAGGCCCTGGCCCTCAAGATACTCCATCACGATGTACGGTTCGCCGACTGTTGTGATTCCATACTCGAATGTTTCGACGATGAACGGATGCGAAAATGACGAAGCGATTTGGCCTTCGCTCGGTTTGTTTAGCTTTTTAAACCTTTTTTCGACTTGGACAGTCTTTTGGGGATCCAAAATTTTGAGGCCGACGACCTCTCCTCGCTGGCGATCGCGAGCCATGTAGAATTTGGACATCGTACCGTGGACCGCTTCGCGCATCAGTTCAAAACGGTCGTGGATATCAACCTTACCGCCGCCGAAAAGCGACCTGACGCGGCTGAGCAAGTCCATTTCGTGGTCCTATCTGCTTCCGTTATCTCTCAAGATTTTACATTCTAAACCCACACAAATCGGCGCAACAGGAATGACGGCGTTTGTTGCGGCAATTGGCAACTGCCCGCACATCTTGCGCGACAGGAAAACTACCGGGCCAACAAGGTCAAATTCGCTCCTCTGAGCCTGCGACTCTACCGATCAGGTAAACCTTGACGACGGATGCTAAGTCTCTCGCTGCTCCGGAGTTACTATCGGAGGGTCTTCGTCTCCAGACGGTTGAAATCGCGCGCGGCGATGGCTAGGATGGTTGGTGTTAGCTTGCATGGCCCACCCGCGCCAGATGGAGTGCACCCCTTTGCGACGGATCGATGGGCCAGCGGCGAGCTTCCCCAGTTCGCCGGCTGGCTGAGGCAAAGTTGCTGAAACCAAATGGAATCCGTACGCGCGCGGCTGACCGCGCCAGTGCATCACCTGTTACAAGAGCCAATTTGCTGTGGTGAATCGAATCGTGCAACGCTCTGACAAGGCTAGATCGTTCTTCTACCCGGAGACGCCGATCCATCTGCTGCGCCATCGCGCGCAGCATCAGGCGAACGACGTTGCGTTCAAGTATCTTGTCGATGGCGAAGACGAAGAGCTGAACGTTACCTATGCAGAGCTCGACGCCAACGCAAGGGCGGTTGCCACCTGGCTCGAATCGCGCGGACTCGCAAACAAGCGGGCCTTGCTGCTCTATCCGTCGGGTATGGAATTCGTCACGGCGTTTTTCGGCTGTCTCTATGCCGGCGTCATCGCCGTCCCCACCAACCCGCCGCGCCGTAATGCCAAGCTTTCACGGATCGAAGCGATCGTTGATGCTGCGGACGCCAAGGTTGCGCTGACCACGCTGGAAATCCTCGGCCGCGTCGAGCCCGTACTGAGTGAGTCGCCGCGTCTTTCGAAGTTGCCGTGGCACGCCACCGATGACGAAGCCGAACCGAGCGCTGCGGACGACTGGAAAATGCCCGACGTCTCGTCCGACACGCTGGCCTTTTTGCAATACACATCCGGCTCCACCGGCACGCCCAAGGGCGTCATGCTCAGCCACGATAACTTGATGCACAACTCGGCGGTCATCAATCTGGCGTTCGAGAATACGCGCAGCGTTATGGGCGTTTTCTGGCTGCCGAACTTTCACGACATGGGCCTCATTGGCGGCATCTTGCAGCCGCTGTACATGTGTCGCCCCAACGTGCTGATGTCTCCGATGATGTTCCTGCAAAAACCGTTTCGCTGGCTCAGGGCGATCACGAAGTACGGCGGTACGGTCAGCGGCGGGCCAAATTTTTCCTACGATCTGTGCACCGAAAAAGTCACGGCCGAGCAGCTCGGGCAACTCGATCTCAGTAGCTGGTCGGTTGCCTTCAACGGCGCCGAACCGGTGCGGCCCGAAACAATCGACCGGTTTTGTGAAAAATTCGGCCCCTGCGGATTCCGTCGCGAGGCATTTTATCCCTGCTACGGCATGGCCGAAGCGACGCTGATCGTCACAGGCGGATTTGTTCCGCAGCAACCGGTCGTAAAAAAGTTCGACAAACGGGCGTTGGCCAAAAACCGCGCGCTGCCGCCTCAGTCCGGACAGCAAACGCAGCAACTCGTCGGCTGCGGAAAATCGCTGCCGGATCAGTCCGTGAGAATTGTCGATCCGGAAAGCCGGACCGAAAAGGCCGAAGGCGAAATCGGCGAAATTTGGGCCAGCGGACCCAGCATCGCGCATGGTTATTGGCAACAGCCCGAAGAAACCGAAAACGCCTTTAACGCATACTTGGCCGATTCGGAAACAGGCCCATTTTTGCGGACCGGCGATCTGGGGTTTCTGCTGGACGGAGAGCTATTCGTCACCGGGCGGATCAAAGACCTGATCATTATTCGCGGCACAAATCACTATCCGCAGGATATCGAGCGTACGGTCGAAGGCGTTCATCCCTCGCTGCAAGGTGTCGGCGGCGCGGCGGTTTCGATTGACGTGAATGACGACGAACAACTGGTCATAATTCACGAAATTCAGCGGTCCTATCGCGACTTGAACGCCGACGAAGTGTTTTCCGCGATCCGACAGGCGGCGCTAGAAAACCACGACGTCGATGTTCATGCGATTGCGTTGATCAAAATGGGCAGTCTGCCGCGTACGACCAGCGGCAAGGTCGCCCGCCACGCCTGCCGCGACGATTTTCTCGCAAGTAGACTCAAATCATTGCACCAGTGGGTTCGCGAAAGCGGCGATGATACACCGGATCTCGAAGTGATCAACAAGGAGGCTGGGTGGAATGACGCGCGGCCTGATTCCGCCGGTCAAATTCAAGAGTGGCTCGTCGATCGGTTGGCTTCCCTGCTGAAAGTCGATCGCGCACAGATTGACGTTGACCGCCCGTTCGCCAGTTTCGGCATTGATTCGGCCGCCGCTGTTGGAATTTCCGGCGATTTAGAAGAGTGGCTCGGCCGCCGGCTGTCGCCGACGTTGATCTACAGCTATCCGACGGCCACCGCTCTGGCGACGCATCTGGCGGAAGATACATCAGTCGCAGTATCGGTCGCAGACGGGCAAGCGAAGGATAAATTTGTCGGCGAGCCGATCGCCGTGGTTGGCATGGGCTGTCGTTTTCCCCGCGCTAGCGGACCGGATGAATTTTGGCGGCTGCTACGGGACGGCGTCGATGCGGTGGCCGACATTCCGGCGGCCCGTTGGGACGTCGATGCGTTTTACGACGAGAACCCGGAATCGCCGGGAAAAATGTACACGCGCCGCGCCGCGCTGCTCGACGATGTCGATCAATTCGATCCGAGTTTCTTTGGCATTGCCCCGCGCGAAGCGGAGGCCATGGATCCGCAACAGCGTTTGTTGCTTGAAGTGAGTTGGGAGGCGCTCGAGCACGCTGGTGTTGCGGGTGACGAACTAGCGAATTCGGAAACCGGCATCTTTGTCGGCATCTCAAATAGTGATTACGCACGGCTGGGCGAGGGCACGGCGACCATTGATCCTTATGTCGGTACGGGAACTTCGTCCAGCATCGCGGCCGGGCGGCTTTCGTATTTCCTAGGTTTGCACGGTCCGTGCCTGGCAGTCGATACCGCATGTTCGTCTTCGCTGGTTGCGGTGCATCTGGCCATACAAAATTTGCGTGACGGTGAATGCCATACAGCGCTGGCTGGCGGCGTTAATTTGATTTTGCATCCGGCTTCAATGATCGCGCTGTCGAAGCTTCGCGCACTGTCACCCAATGGCGTATGTCGGACATTTGACGACGCGGCCGACGGCTACGTCCGCGGTGAGGGCTGCGGAATCGTGATTTTGAAACGGCTTTCGGATGCGGTCACGGATGGCGATCGCGTACTCGCGGTGCTTCGTGGGTCGGCGATCAACCACGATGGTCAAAGCAACGGTCTGACGGCGCCGAACGGCATCGCGCAAGAAAGCGTCATTCGCCGCGCGGTGGCGGATGCGGGTATTCGCCCGGCGCAGGTGGGTTATCTCGAAGCGCACGGCACGGGCACGCCACTGGGCGATCCTATCGAGATCGTGGCCGCCGGCGCGGTACTGGCCGCAGATCGTGATAAAAACAAGTCGCTCAACATTGGATCGGTAAAAACCAACATCGGGCATCTCGAATCGGCGGCTGGCGTGGCCGGTTTGATCAAAGTTGTGTTGGCCCTGCAACACAGCGAAATCCCGCCGCATTTACATTTTGAGAAGCCTAACTCGCACATCGCCTGGGACGAACTGCCGCTGGCCGTGCCGACCGAGCGGACGCAATGGGAGCGGGGCAATGGCCGTCGGATCGCGGGCGTCAGTTCGTTCGGTTTCAGCGGCACGAACGCACATTTGATCGTTGAAGAGCCGCCCGCAACCAAACTGCTTGAGGCACAAGTCGATCGTCCGCGCGAGATATTGGCTCTGTCGGCCAAGTCGGACGAAGCGCTCGCCGATTTAGCCGAGGCCTACGCCAGGCATCTTGCCGACGCGCCTGATGCATTCAAAGACATCTGCCACACAGCGGCTGCCGGCCGCGATCATTTTCACAGCAGACTGGCCGTTATCGCGCACGATCCAGTTGACGTGCAGCAGAAACTCGACGATTACGTCGCGGGTCACGAAGAATTCGACGTGGCGACGGGACGCAATTTACACGCTGCGCCGAAAGTGGCGTTCCTGTTCAGCGGCCAGGGGCCTCAATACGTCGGCATGGGCCGTGAACTTTACGACACGCTGCCAACTTTTCGCGCCGCGCTGGATCGCTGCGACAAACTGCTGCGGCCGCATATGGATCGGCGACTGCTATCGGTGATCTTTGCGAACGACGATCACCTTTTGAACAAGACGGTCTACACGCAGCCGGCCATGTTCGCTCTGCAGTACGCGCTGGCACAACTCTGGCTCACGTGGGGTATCCAGCCGGCCGCCACGGTCGGCCATAGCGTTGGTGAATATGTCGCTGCGTGTGTCGCCGGCGTCTTTCGTCTGGAAGACGGGCTGCGGTTGATCGCTAACCGTGGTCGATTGGTTCAATCGTTGCCCGAAGATGGCGAAATGGTCGCGGTTATGACCGACCAGAGCCGAGTGGCTTCGATGATCCGCAAACAAGATTGTGAAGTCGGCGTATCCATTGCGGCGATCAACGGTCCGCAGCAAGTTGTGATTTCCGGACTGCGCGAACAAGTTAACAAAGTTGCCACGGCGCTGGAGCAGGATGGCGTCAAAGTGCAACCGCTCCGCATTTCGCACGCTTTTCATTCGTCGCTGATGGATCCGATTCTCGATGAATTCGAACAAATTTGCGAAGAGACGATTTTTTATCCTCCGCAGATCCCGGTAATTTCCAACGTCACCGGTAAGGTGTTCGGCGAAGAAATCGCCACGGCCGCCTACTGGCGCGATCACATGCGGCTGCCGGTTCGATTCCGTGACGGGATCGAGTCCATGCGGACACTTGGCTGCAACGCGTTTCTGGAAATTGGACCACGGCCGACGCTGCTGGGCTTGGCCCGCGCGTGTCTGCCCGGCGAGACCGCACTTTGGTTGCCGAGTCTCCGCAAAGATCGCAGCGACTGGCAGCAGATGCTGGAGAGCCTCGCGGGACTTTACACGCACGGCGCACACGTCGACTGGCTTTCTTTCGACCGGCCTTACGCGCGGCAAAAAGTTGACTTGCCGACGTACCCGTTCCAGCGGCAAAGTTACTGGTTTACGACCGATCCCGGAGCGGCATCAACCGAGCTGGTGGGGCAAGCATCGCTTGGCAACTCGGCTCCCGATCAGTCCTTGGACGATTGGCTGTTCGAGATTCAATGGCAACCCAAGTCACGGCTCGATCAGCCGCAGACTTTACACTCGGCCGACTTCATGCCGTCGCCGCGCGAGATTGCCGACGGTGTTGAACAGCAAACAACGCGGCTGAAGAATCAGCAGCAGCTACCTCGTTATCGCGACCTGTCGGCGCAGATGGATGTGCTTTGTTCGGCGTATGTCGTCGAGGCCATCAAGGCGCTGGGCTACGGCGCGGAGCCGGGCGGGTCGTTCTCAAGCGATTCACTGGCCGAACAATTGGGTGTTGTTAACGAGCATCGGCGGTTATTTGTCCGCATGTTGGGCATCATGGCCGAGGATGGATTGCTGCGACGCGACGGCGAACAGTGGGAGGTGCTGGCGAAACTGCCGCCCGTCGACTCGGCGGCACTGATGAACAAAATGGCCGTTCGATTCACCGAATGCGATGCCGAACTAAAACTGGTCGGCGCTTGCGGTCGTAGCTTGGCGGAAGTTTTAAACGGAACGGCCGATCCGCTGCAGATTCTGTTTCCGAACGGTTCGTCGGAAATGGTTGAGCGGCTCTATCAGGATTCGCCGTTCGCCCGCGTACTGAATTCGCTGGTCGAAGAAGCTGTCGGCCGTATCGTCGAGCAGTTGCCGCAGGAGCGGCCGGTCAGGATTCTCGAAATTGGCGCGGGCACGGGGGGAACGACGTCGCAAATCCTGCCGCGGCTGCCGGACGATCGTACCGAGTATGTGTTCACCGACGTTTCGGACTTGTTCACAGTCGCCGCTCGTAAGAAGTTCCGTGACTATCCGTTCGTGCGGTACGGCGTGCTGGACATCGAATCGGATCCCCGCGAGCAGGGCTTTGCGGATCATCAGTTTGACTTAATTGTCGCGGCGAATGTGTTGCACGCGACTCGCGATCTAAAGGAAACGTTAGGCAACGTACAGCAGTTGCTCGCGCCGAGTGGGTCGCTGGTGCTGCTCGAAGGCGCAACGCGGCAGCGGTGGCTGGACTTGATCTTTGGTCTGACCGAAGGTTGGTGGCGATACGAAGATACGGACTTGCGTCCGGACCACCCGTTGCTCAGCCAGCAAAAGTGGGTCGAACTGCTTCGCGATACCGGCTTTTCCAGTGCGGTGGCGCTGCCGGAATTGGAGAGCGGTGCGGAGCCCGAAGAAGGCTCGGTGCAGGTGATGGTAGTGGGGCAGAGCGGGGAGGCGGAGCAAAGGGACAAAGCGGAAAAAGTTTCGACGAACAGCGATCAGGGTACCTGGTTGATTTGTGCCGATAACCGCGGTACCGGCGAGCGATTTGCAGAATCGCTGATCGCCTGCGGATCGCGAGCGGTTGTAATCTCAGCCGGCCCGGGGTTCCGGCAACTTGATGCCGATCGGTTCGTTGTTGATCCGGCTAACGCGAAAGATTTTCGGCAGGTGATGCAGGCGGTTTGGCCGACGGCACCGGCCGAATGCCGTGGCGTGGTGCACTTATGGGGACTCGATTCGTTTTCTGGAAGCGAGCCAACGCTTGAGGTGTTAAACCAGTCCGAGCCGCTGGGTTGCGAAGGCATCATGAAGCTGTTTCAGCAGCTTGCCGCGCAGCAGTGGAGCGAAACACCGCGATTGTGGCTGGCGACGCTCGGTGCGCAGCCAGTCGGTGCCGGCAGCGATGCTGTCGGTCTGGCACAAGCGCCGATCTGGGGCATGGGCCGTGTGATGGCCGAAGAACACCCGATTTTCTGGGGCGGTTTGCTCGACCTCGACCCGCAGCTTTCCAGTGAGGAAAACGCGGCGTTGTTGTGGGCCGAGGTGATCGAAGCGGACGACGAAAACCAGGTGGCGCTGCGTGACGGTTGGCGATACGTTCCGCGGCTTGTGCGGCGATCAAATCCCGAAGTGGTTTACCCGCCGATCCGCTGGCGGCGCGACGGGAGCTACCTCGTTACCGGCGGACTTGGCGACCTGGGGCTAAAAGCGGCCCACTGGATAGTCGAGCAGGGCGGTGAACACATCGTTTTGCTCAGTCGTCGCGAGTTGCCGCCACGTGAAATGTGGGAAAACGAAATTGAACAGGACTCGCCGATTGCCGATCGTTTGAGGGCAATTCGAGATTTGGAAAGTGGTGGTGCCCGAGTCTACGTTGTTGCCGCTGATGTCACCAGCGAACCCCAAATGACCGGGGTGATCGCGACACTGCGGGATGAAGGCTGGCCGCCGGTGCGGGGAGTTGTGCATTGTGCGGGCCTGTCGCACGCCGAGCCGCTTTTGGAAATGAGCGAAGAAACCATGCGCGCCGACTGTCGGCCTAAGGTTCAGGGAACTTGGCTGCTGCATCAACTACTGGCCGACGAGCCACTGGATTTTTTCGTGATGTTCTCGTCGGGAGCGTCGGTGATCAGTTCGCCGTTTCTTGCCAGTTATGCTTCGGCCAATGCGTTTCTCGACGTCTTGGCGCACCATCGACGGGCGAACGGGCAAGCGGCGCTGAGCGTAAACTGGGGTTGGTGGGCCGAGGTTGGCATGGTCGCCCGGTCCCAGCGCGAAGAAGGCCGTGGCTTTGCGCCGCAAGGCATGGCTTCGTTCACGGTAGCCGAAGGTTTTGCGGCCATGCATCAACTTATGCGACAAGGCGCTGTGCAGACGGCGGTCATGCCGGTCAACTGGTCTGAATGGGCTAAATTCCATCCGGCCACAGCCAAGTCGCCGCTTTTGGCGCACTTGATTCAGCAGGAGACCGAACCGCAGGTCTCGGTGGGCGAAACCGCCGCCGCGCCCGGAATCGGCCGCGAAGAATTCTTCGCCGTGGCGGAAGACGAGCGGCCGAAGATTCTAGAAGACTACCTGTTGAAACAAGTTTCTCGTGTCCTTCGCGTCCCGGCGGATGAAATTGACGTCGAGCAGCCGCTGAACAACTTGGGGATCGATTCTCTGATGGCGGTCGAACTGCGAAATCACATTGAAGCAAGTCTGGGCGTCATATTGCCCGTCGCACAATTGCTGCAGGATCCGAACATTTCGAAACTTGTCACCGTGCTGCACACGCAGCTGACGACGGAAGCTGCACCGCTAGCGATTGAGCCGTCCGTGCGTGAGGCGGCCGGTGACGACGGCGGACCGGATCGGATCAGTCAAGCAGAGGCGGAAGTGGCGTTGGCCAACGTGGAAAAACTTTCCGAAGAGGAAGTTGACGCGCTGCTAAGTAAAATGATGAATAACGAAACGGACGATTCATGAGTAACGTATCCGCAGATTTAACTTCGGAACAAAAACGCGAGCTGCTGGCCAACTTGCTCAAGAAAAAGGCCGCGGCGCAGGTTGTCGAAAGCCCGTTGGCATACGGCCAGCGATCGTTGTGGTTCCTTTATCAGCTGGATCGCAACAGCTCGGCCTACAATGTGATGTATGCCGCCTACCTTTGCGCCGATCTGGACCGCGAAGCCTTTCAGCGCGCTTTTCAAAAAGTGATTGACCGGCACGGAGCGCTCCGTACGACGTTTGGTATGAAAGGTGGTCTGCCGCGGCAGTTTGTCCACTCTCACAGGCCGCTGGAACTGGAGGTCGTCGACGCCGAAAATTGGGATCAGGAAGAATTGGATTACCGCATCCAAATCGAAGCAGACAGGCCATTCGATTTGGAGGCGGGACCGGTCATTCGAGTGCAACTATTCGACCGCCCCGGCGAGCGGTATGTGCTGCTGTTCACCGCGCACCACATTGTATTGGACTTTTGGGCGTTCGACTTGATGTTTGACGAACTCGAGTCTCTCTATCGCGAGGAAATTACCGGCGTGGCGGCAGGTCTGAAGCCGCCCGGGGCCGAATACGCCGACTATGTCCGCTGGCAAGAGAAGATGCTGGACGGGCCGGAAGGTGAGCGGCTGGCCGAGTACTGGAAAGGTCAGCTCGAAGGTGATTTGCCAAACCTCGACATGCCCACCGATCGGCCGCGGCCTTCGCTACAGTCGTTCAACGGCAAGTCGTTCCACTTCAAACTACAAGATGAGCTGGCGATCAAGCTGGCTCAGCTCGCCAAGCGCGAAGGCATGACGCTTTATGCCACGGTGCTCGCGGCATTTCAGGTTTTGCTTTTCCGTTATACGGGCCAGGATGATATCCTCGTCGGCTCGCCCACGGCGGGCCGCAACCGCGCCGAACTAGAAGAGATTCTCGGTTACTTCCTCAATCCGATTGTCCTCCGTGCGAAGATGTCGCCGGAAAAGACGTTCGCCGAATTGCTCGGCGAAGTGAAACAGACACTGCTGGATGGGCTGACCAATCAAGAGTACCCGTTTCCGATGGTTGTCGAAGATTTACAGCCGCCGCGCGATGCGAGTCGGTCGCCGATTTTCCAGGTCGCATTTGGCTGGGACAAGCCGCGGCGGTTGAGCGAAGATCAAGCCGATAATGGGGGGGCCAATCTGGGTGCGCTCACGCCGTTCGCACTCGGCCAGCAAGGGGCGGCGTTCGACCTGATGCTGATGATGCTGAACATCGGCGACTCACTTTCCGGCGCTCTGCAATTTAATACCGATTTGTTCGACGAGTCGACCATTGCCCGTATCGTCGATCACTTTCAAGTATTGCTCGCCGGTATCGTCGCCGATCCGCAGACATCGCTGGCGGCGCTACCGTTGCTCGGCGTGGATGAACGCAAACGCCAGCTCGACGAAGCCAATAACACTAAAGCCAACTATCCGCGCAGCAAGTGTTTGCAGCAGTTGTTTGAAGATCAGGTTGCGCGGACTCCCGACGCCACCGCGGTTGTTCATGGTAAAGAAACACTGAGCTACGCTGAATTGAACGCCCGTGCGAACCAACTCGGCGGCTACTTGCGAGAACAGGGTGTCCGTTCCGATGTGCTGGTTGGAATCTGTGTAGACCGCTCGATCGACATGCTGGTGGGCGTACTCGGCATTCTGAAGGCTGGCGGTGCATACGTGCCGCTCGCGCCGGGAACGCCCTCGGAACGACTGGCGTACATGCTCGAAGAAAGCAACGCACCGGTGCTGCTCACGCAGAGCGAGTTGCAAGACGAACTACCGGATCACTCGGCCAAGGTCGTTTTACTCGATACTGACTGGCCGACGATCGAGCAGCACAGTCGGGACAACGTCGCGTCACAGTCAGCGCCGGATAATCTGGCTTACGTAATTTTCACATCCGGTTCGACCGGCAAGCCGAAGGGCGTACAGATAGAACATCGCACGGTCGTCAATTTCCTCAATTCGATGCGGCGCGAACCGGGGCTTACGGCAGACGATAATTTGTTGGCGGTGACGACGTTAACGTTCGACATTTCGGTTTTGGAAATGTTTCTGCCGATTTCGGTTGGCGCTACGGTGACGATCGTCACGCGGGAGCAGGCGGCCGACGGAATCCAACTGGCCCGCGCACTGGCCGAATCCGGCGCGACGATCATGCAGGCAACGCCCGCCACGTGGCGAATTTTGATCGAAGCTGGCTGGATGGGCGATGGGCAATTGAAAGTACTTTGCGGCGGCGAGGCCATGCCGAGAGATCTGGCCGATCAGCTTTTGCAGAGATGCGGAAGCCTTTGGAATATGTACGGTCCTACCGAAACGACGATCTGGTCCGCCGTCGATTGCGTCAGGCCCGGCGAGGGCGCGGTCCCGATTGGCTATCCAATCGACAACACACAGATTTATATTCTCGACGCGCTGATGCAGCCGGTTCCGATCGGGGTGCCGGGGGATTTGTACATTGGCGGCGACGGCTTGGCACGAGGATATCTCAACCGCGAAGAGTTGACGGCCGAGCGTTTTGTACCGAATCCGCACAGCAGTCTGGCCGACACGCGGATGTACAAAACGGGCGACCTCGCGCGGTATCGCGCAGATGGAAACATCGACTTTCTCGGCCGCCAGGATTTCCAAGTCAAGGTCCGCGGTTATCGCATCGAACTGGGCGATATTGAAGCGGCGCTGAACGAGCATCCGGCGCTGCAGCAGTCGGTCGTCATGGCTCGGCAAATGGGGCCGAATATCGACGACAAACAATTAGTGGCGTATTTGATCACGGCCGACGATGAACCGCCCAATATCAGCGCGCTGCGAGAGTTTCTCAGCGACAAGCTGCCCGATTACATGATCCCCGCGCTGTACGTGTCGATGGATAAATTCCCGCTCAACCCGGCCGGTAAGGTTGATCGCAACGCACTGCCGGAGCCGGACAACACTCGGCCCGAGCTGAAAAACGACTTTGTCGCGCCGCGGGACGCCGCCGAAGAAGTGTTTGCCGAAATCTGGTCCGGTGTTTTGTCGTTGGACGAGGTAGGAGTGCACGACAACTATTTCGAATTAGGCGGCGCCTCAATCCAAAGTCTCGAAATTGCCGCGCTGGCCGCGGAAGAAGGCTACCAGATGACGCCGGCGATGTTGTTCCAACATCCGACCGTCGCTGAATTGGCAGCCGTGTCGACCAGGGCGGAACCCACCGAATTGATCCCGGTCAGTGGAAACGGCGATGGCATCGCCAAAGAAACAAAAGTTGCCGTTGCGCCAAAGCCTGCCGCGAAGAAGAATACAGAAAAGGTCAACACGATCATCGAAAGCATCGGCGTTCACCTGCCGCCCGACGAGGTCTCGACGAAGGAACTGCTCAGCAGATGCCGCAAAAAGATGTGGTTTCCGTTGGAGAAGATGACCGGAATCAAGACGCGGCGGATGTGTTCCGGGGAAGAATACTCCAAAGACATCGCGATCAAGGCGGTGGCTGAGTGTCTCGACAATTCGAAGTACGATGTTGATGACATCGACATGCTGATCTCCTGCAACATCATGCGCGGCGACAAACGCCACGAGAATTCGATGGAGCCAAATACTTCGATTCAGGTCAAGGCGCACTTCGGGTTCAAGAATGCCGTCTGCTTCGACGTTTGCAATGCGTGCACCGGTATGTTCACGGCAATTAAGATTGTCGAGTCGTACATTAACGTGGGCGCGGCTCGCCGCGCGTTGGTCATCAGCGGGGAATACATCACCGATATCACCGAAACGGCGCTGCTCGAGATTTCCGAATTCATGGATCCGCGGATGGCGTGCCTGACCGTGGGCGACGCCGGCGCGGCGGTGTTGATCGAGGCCGCAACCAATAACGATGTCGGCTTTCACGAGTTGGATTTGTATTCGCTGTCAAAATACTGCCGAATGTGCGTCGGCGGCTTGACCGAGCAGGAGCACGGCGGCGCAATCATGCACGTTCCGGACCCGATGGAACACACTTCGGTGGCCGTGAAACATTCGGTCGCCAACGCAATGTATAACTTTGAGCGCAGCCCCTGGTCGCCGACCGACATCGATTTGTTGTTGATGCACCAGACATCAGACCGGTCGCTTCGCGACGGCATGCGTGCGATCAACAAATCATTCGGTCAGAAGATTTGCAACAAGGAAAACACGATTAACAACCTTGCCCATCGAGGCAACACTGCGACAACCAGCCACTTCGTCGCGCTGTGGGACAACATCAATAACGGAACGGTTCAGTCGGGCCACAACATGGTGTTCGGTATCACCGGCTCCGGCCAAACGATTGGAACGGGTATTTATACGTTCGACGATTTGCCGGAACGTATCCGCAGTCGCAAGGAAACGGGGCAAATTACGGAAAAGCGGTTCATTGCCGAAGCCGAAGCGCCGCTCTCCGCACCGGCCTCGCCGCGCGTTGCGATTCGTTCGTTGGCCACGCGGCCACTGGACCAGCAGCCCGAGCGCGACACGACGAAAATGACCGCGGCGGTGGTAGAAGAGTGCTTGAGCCGGTCGGACCTAGATCGCACCGACATCGAATTGCTCGTCTTCGGCGGCATGATGCGGTCCGGTTACATTTGTGAACCGGCGATTGCGACACTGATCGCCGGCGAGATGAAAATGAACGACATCATCGAGTCGGAAGATGATAAAAAGACGTTGTGCTTTGACATTTACAATGCATCAATGGGCTTGATGAACGCTTGCGAAGCGGCGACCCGGATGATTCAGTCCGGCTCATTTAATAATGCGATAGTGGTTGCTTCCGAAGTTGAAATGAATGCAAAGTTCTTCCCCGATGACCTGGTGGGCGTCTGCGAAACGGCGTCAGCCGTGTTACTCGAGCCGTCTGCAGACGCCGCGAGCGGCTTCGGGCAGTTTGTTTTCAAGTATTCACATGAGAATGCCGATGCCCGCACGTTGATCGGCCGCTACGTTGACGGCAAACCGCATCTGCGATTCGAAGAGGATCCGGATATCGAGGCATTGTACCTGAAGCTGGTCCCCGAAGCCGTGCAGGAATTGCTTGATCGCGAAGGGCTCGACATCTCGCAAATCGACGTGCTCATGCCGCCGCAGTTTTCCACCGAGTTCAATATGTACCTGGCCAAAGAACTGGGTATCGTCGCGGACAAGGTTGTCGATCTGCCGCATGAGCGGGGCGATCTCTTCACCTCGTCGGTGGTTTACGGCCTGCAGGCAGCCGAGGAGAAGGGCCTGGCCAAAAAAGGCGATGTGGGGCTGATCGTCACAGTCGGTTCCGGCATCCAAGTCGGCTGCGCGACGTATTATTTCTAGAGTCTCGCCCTTCGAAAAAGCTGTCCGTCATTAAAATGTCGAAGGAAAACGAGAGCCTGTTTGGCGCATTCATCCGGGGGCTGATCCGTTACCATCGCGGGCTCGGTAAGATGCCGGTCCGCTGGAAACCCTGGCTGACGCTGTTGCTGGTCGGCAATATGATCGTGCCGCTGATTTACATTACGCGGCTCGAAGCGCAGATTGTGCTTGGCGTGGCTGTGCTCAACGGGCTGATCTTCAGCTTGATCACGGGTTTGACCGGGTTCTCTCGACTGCTCGGCTTGGGGCACTTGCCGTGGATTCCGCTGATCGTCTTTCTTTGGTTGCGGCTTGACCAGCCTTCGCCGGATCAATTTCATCGTCTTTGGCTGCAAATGCTGATCGCGGCCAATGCGGGATCTGTTATTCTGGATGCGGCGAATGTGATTCGCTACTTGCGGGGCGATCGGGACGAGATGGTTGAGGGTCTTTAGCGGGTTCCATCGCGAGTTTGTTGGTCCGTGTGACGTAGCCGTGGTCCTGCAGCCACCGCCACGCGTCTTCGACCGTCTCGCGGACGGGCCGCGTTGTGTAGCCGAGTTCGGCTTTGGCTCGGCCGCTGGAGTAATTTCTCGGCTTGTTGGCGATCTTGACTGCTTCGGAGTTAAAGGCCGGCTCGTTACCGGTGATTAGGCCGATAATATCGCCGATCCAACCGATGACCGGACCGCCGCAGAATAACGGCCACCGCCCGCCTGTCACGTCGGCAAACAGCCGCCAAGCTTCGAGGTAGGATATCGTCTCGCCGGCCAAAATATAACGCCGGCCTGTTTGCCCCCGCTCTGCGGCGGTCACGATGCTACGGCAAACATCACGCACATCGACCACGCTAAAGTACCCGCGCGGCGCGAGCCAACTTAATCCGCGGGCGACGGCCAACAACATTTCGCCGGACGAAGGCTTCCAGTCCCACGGGCCGAGCATAAAACTCGGGTTAACAATCACTGCGTCCAAACCGTCGCGCAACTGTTGCAGAACGACTTGTTCCGCTTCATGTTTGGTGATGATATAGGGCGTGCAGATGCTGGTGTCGAACGGGGTATCCTCGTCGGCGGGTTCGTCGAGCGATTTCAGTCCCACGGTATCAGTACTGGAAACGTGAACCAAACGAACAGCGTTCGCGCGAGCGGTGTTAGCGACGTTGCGGGTGCCTTCGACGTTGACCGTGCGAAACTTCTCCAGGCGGGTGCGGCCAATTTTGACGCGGGCGGCGGCGTGAATAACCAAGTCCACACCGCGGGCAGCCTCCGCGACGGCTGCGGCGTCGCGGATATCGCCCTTGTGGATTTCGACGTCCAGGCCTTCCAATGACCGGGCGGCCGAATTGCGTACGAGCACCCGCACGCGTTGACCCCGCTCAATCAGAGTGCGGACCATATTGTTGCCGACCAGTCCGGTGGCCCCCGTCACAAGTGCCTTCATGAGTTATGATGGGTAGTGGGCGCGATGATCCTTGTCAGAACTGGAAATCATACCAAGCTGCGGCATGGAAACCCAGACACTAAACCACGATCGAACGGACCTTTGGGTCACCAGGTTTGACGAAGTTGTCGAACCTGCGTTGCTCGACGAATATCGCGCACTCATCACCGACAATGAGGCACTGCGCGCGGCGAGATTTATATTCGAACGCGACCGGCAGCAGTTTCTAGTAACCCGGGCGCTGGTCCGCACCGTTTTATCGCGGTATGCCGACGTCGATCCCCGTGACTGGCGGTTCGCTGAGAACCAATTCGGCAAGCCGTACGTCAGTGGTCCCGGCGATTTGCCCGTGGCCTTCAACCTTTCCCACACCGCGGGATTGGTCGTTTGTGCGGTTGCGGCAACGGAGACGATTGGTGTTGATGTCGAACGCATGGACCGCGAGGTCGAATACTTGAATATTGCCAAACGTTTCTTCGCCGAGACAGAATGGCAGCTCGTGAAATCGGCGCCGTCCGACCGGCGCGCTGAGGTATTCTTTCGCGTCTGGACGTTGAAGGAGGCATACATTAAAGCGCACGGCAGCGGCCTCTCGGTTCCGCTGTCGAGTTTCACAGTGTTACCATCCAACGATATGCCGCCGTCGTTGGAATTGCTGGATTCGTCGCCGGGCGGAGGCGATCGGTGGCAGTTTGCCCAGTTGGTGCTGGACGAGCGGTTTCAGGTTGCCGTGTGTATGGACGCCGCAACAACCGAGCTTGAGGTCTGCGTACACGACCACGTGCCGCTGCGCGAAAAGCAGCCGGCCACTTCGAGCCCCCCCAAAAAAACCGGCGTCGCGGAAAATTAACGCCAAGGAGCGATATATTTACTTTGACTCGGGCGGCCCGTAAGGTTCGGGACTCCGCGAAAAAACTCCGCGAAGCAGAAACATGAACATCACAAACACCGCCGTCCCGATTACCAGCGTTCCGGTCATCACCGCCGCGAAATGATCGCGCAACAATACCAGCCAGGGCGGTTCGCTGCTCTTGGGCGTCCGGCGATCATCCATCTTGCTGGCGTCGCTGCGCCATTTTTGCCAATCTTGGTGGGCCTCAGGCGTGTCGAGCGCCGCGGTCTGCGCGTCGCGTTCGCGGAGCAGCAGCAAGGTGACGATCGTAATCGCGCCGGCGTAAGCCGCCAGCCACAGTCCGTTTTGCCAAGTCAGGCGCGGCATATTTCACTTCTCGGACTTAAGCAATTCCAACGCAGCCGCTGCCATTACCGGGACGGATGTGAGCAGCGCATCTTCGACATCG
Organism: Planctomycetota bacterium; assembly: GCA_036337375.1. GTDB lineage: Bacteria > Planctomycetota > Planctomycetia > Pirellulales > UBA7805 > JAYZEI01. Next base: position 20,325 of record JAYZEI010000259.1, read on the forward strand.
GGATAAAAGATCGGTGAGTGCAGCGAAGGCGGTGGCAAATCGCGATCGGTGAAACTCGCCAGCCGCCGCGCATCGACCGCGCCGATGCGGTACATAAATATCGGCACGCCCGCTCGACCGTAGCGGCTAAAGTCCTCACCGCCCATCGTCGGCTCCGCCAGTTCGACGTTCGCAGCGCCGACCACTCGATGGAACACCGGCACGATGCGGTTCACCAATTTGTCGTCGTTCGATAGAGACGGCGTGCCCTCGGAAAAGTCAACGACCGGATCCGGTGCCCCCGCACCGGCCGCGACGGCCCTGGCTTTGCGCTGGATCGCCGCCTTCAAATGGGATCGCACTTCATCCGAGTAGCTGCGGACCGTAATCTTTAGGTCGCAGGTGTTGCCGATGATGTTGGCTTTTGTGCCGCCGTGAATCGATCCGACGGTAATCACCGCCGGATCGGTCGGTTTGATCTCGCGGCTGACGATCGTCTGCAACTCAAGCACCAGTTTTGCGCCCAACACCACCGGGTCGATGGTCGTATGAGGCTGAGCGCCGTGTCCGCCGCGGCCCTTCATGGTGATGCTAACCGTATCGACGTTGGCACAGGCGTAACCCGGCCGGTAAGCGACCTTGCCGGTGGCGAGTTTCGAATCGACGTGCATCGCCAGGGCGTAATCCGGCTTGGGGAACCGCTTGAACAGTCCGTCCTCCAGCATTGCTTTCGCGCCGCCGCCGCGTTCTTCGGCGGGCTGGCAAAGAAACATCGCCGTGCCGCTCCAGCGGTTCTTGTTGGCCGACAGAAATCGGGCGACGGCGACCAAATTTGTCATGTGAACGTCGTGTCCGCAAGCGTGCATCACGCCGACCTCGACGCCGCGCGGGTCTTTTACTTTCACCTTGGAGGCGTAAACCAGGTTTGTCTGCTCGACGACCGGCAAGGCGTCCATATCGCAGCGCATCATCACGGTCGGCCCTTTTCCGTTCTCGAGCAGGGCGACCACACCGTATCCGCCGACCCCGGCGGTTACCTTCGCGCCGGTCTTTTTCAGTTCGCCCGCCAGTCGCGCGGAAGTTTCCTTTTCGAGGTACGACAGCTCCGGATGCGAATGGAAATGACGATAAAGCTCAGACAGAGTGGCGAGGTTGTCTTTGGTCCAGTCGGTGAGGTCATCGCCGGTGGCGGGTCGGCCGCAAGTTAGTAGGGCTAGTAGCCAGAGTAGTAGCAGTCGTCGGGCGTTCATGTGGTCACCTGGGTACTGAGGGATGTCGTGGTCCGCTGGTTATTCTAAGCCGCCGGCGGGACCCCCTTCCAGTCGCCGAGGTGCCGGCGGCAGAGCTGCGGGTTCCGGCCGGCTTACCCGTATCCCGTAAATTCGGCTCAGCAGGCGTTTGGCCCTTTCGGCGGACTCCAGTCACCGTCCGAGATCAGCCTGCGGAGCTGCGGGATCAGCATCGCCGCGGCTCGGGCGCGGTGACTGACCGCCGATTTGACAACCGGGCCGAGTTGGCCGAAGGTGCGGTGGTATTCGACCACTTCAAACAACGGATCGTAGCCAAAGCCGTGCGTGCCGGACGGTTCGGTGCGAATGCGGCCCCGGCATTCCGCTTCACTTTCCGCCCGGACCGTGCCGGCCGGGTCGCAAAGCGTCATGTGGCAAACATACTTTGCGCCGCGACGCTCCGGCGGCAGATTGCCAAGTTGTTCGAGCAGGTGCCGGTTGTTCTCTTCGTCCGTGGCATCCGCGGCCGAGAATCGGGCCGAATAAATCCCCGGCGCTCCGTCCAGCGCATCGACGGCAATGCCACTGTCCTCACCCAGCACCCACGCGCCGATCGCCACCGCTTGGCCGGCGGCCTTGAGTCGTGCGTTGGCCGCAAAACTGTCGCCGTCCTCCACCACGTCGATCGAGTTTGGATAATTGCCGAGCGTCTCTACCACGATTCCCAGCGGCGCCAGCAACTCGTGCAGCTCTTCCCCTTTCTTGCGGTTGCGGGTTCCGAGGATCAGGGACAGGTTCGAGGACATGGTTGGTCTTCCGGCTTGCGCTGCTATTTGGCGGTCGGTGGACAGGTCAAGATATGCACAAACGCGGCAAGATGCCAGAGTCACCCGCGAATAACCGGTGTCGGATTCACTCTGCCCGCTCGGGTGACGAAGGATTTTCGCGGCAGGTGGGTCCCCAGTCGATGCGTTAAACCGGAAGGAGCGGTGTGGTAGACTGAGGAACCCGGTTGCGATAGAAACCTGGCTGCGGATCGGCGGAACCGGCCGGAAAAATGACTCTCGCGGAGAAGAACGTAGATATGAACGTCGGGAACACCCTCACCGCTTTCTTGGCGTTGTGCCTGACTGCAGTCGGCGCGGCGAATAATCTCGCGGCTGAAAAAACGGGGCAGGCGGGAAAGTTGACCGCTGCCGAGGCGGCCGAAGTAATGGGGTTTGAGATCGGGAAGTGGGAGGGTACCGTTCGTTTCGAATTTCCCGGCATAGAACCGATCGATGCAAAAATGACCTGGGATTATCGCTGGCAGGAAAAAGGCAAATCGATCAAGGGAACCGTCGTCACGACAAATGAGCAGGGCGGCGGCGAGACCGGCGTTATCTATGAAAAATTTGATGAAGAGAGAGGCGTCATCGTTATCCGAACGTATCAAGGCCTCAAACCCGAAACCATCAGTCACCGGCGTTATTTTCCCGGGGGGCGGACGCTTTATGACACGATCGTCCAATCCACCCCCGGACTTCCGCCAGGCGTCAAGATGATCTCCCGGACCAAACTGATTGGCGGCGACAGAATCTCTTTTACCAGCGGGATGATCGTGGAGGACGCGGCGGATGGAAAGCCGTTCTTCTCGGCAACGGGCGAAGCGAAACGCCTGAAGACGGTCGCAGTCAATAAACCCGCGCCGAAAAATTCTCCGCCGGGCGGGCCGCAGACTCCCCAGGAGGTGCTGCAGGCGTTCGTCGGCGGATGGGATTCGGAAACTACGTGGATTCCGGGCGGCGATCCAACCAAGGCAGAAACGACCAAGTTGATCCGCCAGCGAAAATGGTCGCCCGGAAAGGCCTTCGTTGTGGAACAAGGTGTTCCGGACGACTTGGTATGGGTGCTGACCTACGATCCCGGCAAGAAAAACTACCGGTCTGTTGTCGTTTCACCGACGATTACTTCCAACATTTATGGAAGTTGGGATGCCGTAAAGCAAGTTATGACGTGGCGAGGCAAATACGATGACGGCAACACGTCGTCGGGGTCGCACCGGGTGTTCGACGACGGTCATCATGCTTGGGGACTCGAAGTAATGCGTGAGGGGCAGTCGGTCGGAGAACTCTACGGCACGCACAGACGTCGTCCCGGCAACTCGTCGCTGCCAAAGGATGCTGCGGCGGAGGAACCGCAGGCCTCAAATGAGGTGCTGCAGTTGTACGTCGGTTCGTGGGATACCGAAGCCAAGGCAACAATGCTGGTTGACGGCGTCGCCAAGGAGCAAACAACCAAGCTCGTTAGTACATGGAAATGGTCGCCCGGAGAAAAGTTTATTGTCTATCAATCTTCTCTCGACGACGGGGTGGGCGTGATCGCCTATGATCCCCAAAAAGAGAATTATCGGAACGCATTCATCACGCCATTTTTCACTTCGAACGTCTACGGAAGTTGGGATGGTGCAAAGCGCGTCATGACCTGGCAAGGCAAGCAGGATGACGGCAACACGGTGTCGGGTTGGCATCGGGTGATCGACGAGGATCAACACGAGTCCGTGTTCAAAGTAATGAACGCGGGACGGCTAATGTTTCAACTGCAGCACAAACAGCGCCGACGCGCGGACGCCGAAAAATGATTCCCGACATGTTCGTGAAGCTCCCCTTGCTTCCGGCGATCGCGTTTGCAGTCGGGTTTTGCAGGGCAACCGGACCGTTATCGGTCTGTATTTTCCCGACTCTCATTTAATCGGGTTCGTCGGAGCCGCGGGGAGGCTGGGAGAACGCGGCGCCTCGGCGAATCGGATCTGGCGCGTCGCTGCCGCCGCGATTCCAATTGGTCGGTTCCAAACGAACCGTGCTTCAGCAGCTCTTTCATCGCGGTGGTCAGCAGGCCCTCGACGCTCGGCGCGACGCGCGATGCGGGCTGGCTGGTTTCATAGCCGCCTTGCCGGTAGGCGACTTTCGTGCCGATATAACCCGGAGCGTAATCACCGTACGCGGCCATGGCGACAAACAGGTCGGGCCGTAGCCGGGCGGCGGCCAATTGGTACTCGACAAATAACTCGCCCGGCATGAGCAACACGCGGGCCTGGCCGAGTTTCAGGCAAGCGACATCGGTCTTGGCGCCCGCCATGCAGCGACGGAGAAAGGCGAGACCTTTGGCCGCTTCGGTTCGCTTGACCAACTGCGCGTCGTTGTCGCGGATCGTGGCCATGAGCTTGTCCTCGTCCAGGTGCGCGGCGGCGGGCAACGGTACGGCAACCGACGACCAGTCCAGTTGTTCCGCGGTGATCGGCCCTGTTCTGGTAGCGGCAAAGGCGGCGGCCATCCCCCGTTGGACGCGGGCGGCAAGGACTGCTCGATTCGCCGGCGAACCGTCGTTGTATTTGCCTGCGCCGATGTTGCCGCCGGCCCCGTTGAAGTGAATGTGCGGCGTACCGGTCTCGTTCTGCCGGGCGTCGCGGGCCATACCGGGGAAGTCGGGATGAGCGGTCTTGGTGCGGTAGTAGCTCTGCGGATGCGTCGCGTAGTAGGTCAGCACGACGATCGGTGTATCTTTGTTGTAGAGCGTGATCGATCGCAGCCACGGATCGATGACGCCTTCGGGAAACGCGCGGATGGCCGGATCGCGGGTGGCGGTCCAGCGGACATGTTTTACCTTGCCGTCCGCACCGAGGATCCGCCGGTTTGATGCAACCTTCTCGACTCTGGCCTTGCCGAGTCCCACGCGGGTGACGGTCTGCATGGTGGTCATTGCTGCTTTCGCCGCCGTGGCGGCCTGCTGCAGCACCTGCTTGGTCCACTGGACGTTGTACATCTTGCCGGAGAGACCCTCGGCCGCCAGCAGCAATTCGGCGCTGTGGTCAAATGCCGGCGCGTCGTGCTGGTGCAGACAATGGACCGCAACCCGTCCGGGTGACGTGCCCACCGCTGCGGCTATGATCTCGCGGAACCGCATGTGGCCTTCGCCGCCGATGCCAATCCAGTCAACCGCGACCACGACGATCGGCTCGGCATTACCTTTTAGGACAATGCCCTTGAGCCGCAATGAAGCTTCGCGGCGATTCATGATGTCGTAGGCCAGCGGGCTGCCGACTGGCGGTGTGGCGTCGATATCGAAAACGCCGACCGTGAAGTGTTCCGCGGCCGCGGCGGTTTGGAACAGCGGAACGAACAGAAAAGTAAAAAAGAGCGGTGCAAGGTGGCTGCCCGCGTCAGAAAAGTTAGGCAAGTGCATGGCTGGCTCCGGGTTCATGCGGTCCGTCCGTATTCAATATCGTTCCCGGCACAGCAAGGGTCAAGCGATTGGACAGACCATTTCGTTGATTCCGTCCCGATAGGGAATTGTCGCACGTGAATCAAATCTTTGTTAGGATGCTGCGCACGTGCCGACATTGATCACTTACCTGGAGAATCATTATGAACAGGACCAAGACACCGCTGTTTATCATTTTTGTTTGGCTGGTGAGCGTAGCCTCGCCGCTGCAAGCCGACGTCAAACTGCCCAAGGTTATCGACAGCCACATGGTCTTGCAGCGCGACGTGCCGCTGCGAATTTGGGGTTTCGCCGAAGCCGGCGAGCAGGTGACGGTACAGTTGGGAGACGATGTGTCGAAAACGAAAGCCGATGTAAATGGAAAGTGGCTCGTCGAGTTAAAGCCGCAAAAGGCGGACGGAAAACCGCGGCAAATAACGGTTGCCGGTAAGAACAAGATCGTCTTGGAAGACATTTTGATCGGCGAAGTGTGGATTGGTTCTGGCCAGTCGAATATGGAATGGCACCTCCGCAGCAGCCACGGCGCCAACGAAGCCATTGCGGCGGCGAACCACCCGAGCATTCGTTTGTTTCATGTGCCCAAGGTTCAAACCGGGGCGCCCGCGGCGGACGTGAACGCAACGTGGAAAATCTGCACGCCGCAATCCGCGCCGACCTTCTCGGCCGTGCTGTATTACTTCGGAGCCCGATTGCACAAAGAACTCGATATGCCGATCGGCCTGATCAACAGTTCCTGGGGAGGTTCGCCGATCGAGCCGTGGACGATTGCGGACGGGAAATCGGGCGGAATGTACAACGGCATGATCGCTCCGCTCACGAATTTCGCCGTGCAGGGCACCGTCTGGTATCAGGGCGAAACCAACGTACTGCAGAAAAACGGACTTTCGTATCTGGGAAAAATGACGGCTTTGATCAACGGCTGGCGGAAGTCCTTCGGCAACGACAAGCAGGCATTTTTCTTCGTTCAAATCGCCCCGTGGGCGGGCAGTTATGGACCGGGTCAATTGCCCGCATTGTGGGAAGCGCAGGCGGCCAGTCTGAAAATTCCGGGCACGGGCATGGCGGTGACAACCGATCTGGTCGACAACATCGGGGACATTCACCCCCGCAACAAACTCGACGTCGGCAACCGCTTGGCACTTTGGGCCCTGGCAAAGACGTACGGCGACAAGAAGGTCACCTATTCGGGACCGCTCTACAAATCGATGAAGGTCGAGGGGGGTAAGATTCGCTTGCAGTTTGCCCATGTCGCTCAGGGACTTAAGTCCCGTGACGACAAACCGCTGACTGAATTTCAAATCGCCGGCGCGGACGGTAAGTTTGTCGCTGCCAAAGCCGAGATCGCTGGCGGTGACGTCGTCGTCAGCGCTGACGGCGTCAAGTCGCCTACGCAGGTGCGGTTTGGCTGGCATAAACTGGCCAATCCAAACTTCGTCAATTCCGCCGGTCTGCCGGCCTCGCCGTTTCAGACAAATAATTGGCAAGGCGGCACCGGCGAAGGTGGATAATCTGTGGACGGGATCGGAGATTTCAATCGTTCGAACTGACGTTTCGTATCCAGGCAGCTGCACCGGGGGTGACGGATTTGACTCGTGAGACGAAAGAGACGTTGAAACTCTACGGCGTCGACGAGAGGCCAACAGACGAGTACGGACGCATCTGCCTGATGGCCCGCCGTATGTCCTAAGCGGACGTGCGTTTTGTGCAAGCGAATTATAGCTACCCGCGCAACTACTGGGATGTGCGGCGGCAGAATTAACGGCGCGACCGCCGAATTTGGCTACCGCGTGGCCCGTGACAAGGTGATTATGCACGGTCTGCAAGCCACGATTCTGTATCAGCTTGGACCCGATCATACGCGGCTGACGCACCAGTATGCGGGGCGCGATTTCCGTCTAACGGATGTCGATGGGGATGTCGTGCAACCGATTGTCGGCTAATCGCTTCGCGGTATTCGTTCAAAGCCGATGCGGAGCGGATCGCACCAGCCCCCCATTAATAGCAGGATAAATGATGCCTGACCTGATTCATCGGAGCCGGATGTTTTATAATGGCAGTCGGCGGATGTTTTTGTCAAACTGCGGGCATTGCGGACAAGCAGTATCGGCACAATCATGAATAAGTTGTTTTACGTTAGCCTTGCCGGTTTCCTGCTGACGTCTGTTCTTCATGCGGACGACGCGGAAAAGCATTTCGCAGTCCGGGTGCTTCCCTTGCTGAAGACAAAATGTTTCGCCTGCCATGGCGGTGACCCGGATGACATCAAGGGGAAATATGTTCTTACTGGGCGTCAGCAGTTAGTCAAAGGTGGTGAATCGGGTGAGCCGGCGGTTGTTGTTGGCAAGCCGACCCAAAGTCCCCTGGTTGAGGCAATCAGGTGGAACGACCTGGAAATGCCTCCCAAGGAAAATGACCGCCTCACGGTAACTCAGATTAGTTACATCGAAACGTGGATTCGAACCGGAGCGGTCTGGCCGAAAAAAGAAACGATCGCCCGTTACCAGGCTCAATGGGCGAAGTCACAGGCCGATGGCATTACCGTCAAGACCAGCGGTGGGCTGGACAGCACCTGGACCAACAGACGTTACGTTCCCGGCGACCTTTGGGCCTACCGTCCGATCAGCAATCCTCCGCTTCCGCTGCAGGGACTGCACCCGATCGACAGCTTTATCCAGGCTAGGCTCAAGCAAAGGCAACTCGCGTCCGCTCCGCGGGCCAGCAAGGCAATGCTGCTGCGACGGATTTACTACGATTTGACCGGGCTTCCTCCCACGCCGAAACAAGTGCAGCAGTTTATGGCGGATAATCGGCCGCAGGCGGCTGAATTGCTGGTCCAACGTTTGCTCGACAGTCCGCGTTACGGGGAAAAATGGGCCCAGCACTGGCTGGACATTACTCGCTACGCCGATACCAGCGGTTTTTCCCGTGATGATCCGCGGCCCACTGCCTGGAGATATCGTGATTACGTGATTCGAGCATTTAACGACGACATGCCTTTTGATCAGTTCATTGTTGAGCAAATTGCCGGTGATGAATTGGATGAATCGAATCCACAGTACCAGATCGCGGTCGGCTACCTGCGGATGGGGCCGTACGAGCATACCGGGATGAGCGTGGCGGCGGTGACGCGTCAGCAGTACCTCGATGATACGACCAATGCGATCGGCGAAACGTTCCTGGGCCAGGTTCTCCGCTGCGCCAAGTGTCATGACCATAAGTTTGATCCGATCCCGACCCGTGACTACTACCGTATGGTAGCCATTCTGGCGCCGCTTCATCCGGCAGACCGCCAGACAAAATTCAGCAAAGATGAAAACACCGCCGGGTTTGATTCCTATCGACGGCGCTACGAGCAACTACTTGCCAGGGCCCGGGCAGAGAACAAGGAAATCAACGATCGCGGTTTCCAGGCGAAGGTTCAATTCTTGCAGGATAAGGGGATTGATACCAAGGGAAAGAATATCGGGAAACTCATCAACGCCCTCCCCAAAGATCAACAACCCCAGCGGCACCTGGGCCTCTCCTACACGGAGCTGGGTGTCCTGAAGGTACTCAAGAAACGGATCGAGTATCTCAGTCGCATGTTGAAGACGTACCAGGCACGGAGCCTGAGTGTCTATAGTGGTTCTTCGAACCAATACAGTTCCCATAAAGAGTGGAACGCTGTCCCTCAAAATCGAAAAGGTACGATTGTACCGGTCAGTATTCTGACTGGTGGATCCATTCAGACCCCCGGCGAACAAGTCACACCCGGTATTCTCTCGGCGGCTGGATTGCAGCCGAAAGGGAACGCGACGCACATCGCCACCGGGATGACAGGGCGTCGCGTCGACCTGGCAAAGTGGATTGCCAATCGAGACAACCCGTTTACCGCGCGAGTTCTTGTCAACCGGGTCTGGCAACACCACTTCGGTAATCGTGGGATCGTCTCCACACCGAATAACCTTGGTACCACCGGTAGCCGGCCGACACATCCGGAACTGCTCGACCACCTGGCCAGCTGGTTCATGCAGCACGGCTGGTCAGTGAAAAAACTGCATGCCTATATCATGTCGAGCGAGGCTTACCAACGGTCTGCAACGCATCCAAAGATGGAGTCCGTGGCAGAAAAAGATCCGGACAATCAGCTGCTGGCCTATTACCCGGCCCGGCGTCTGACGGCCGAGGAATTGCGGGACAGCATGCTGGCAGTCAGTGGCGAACTCGATACCACCATGGGGGGCCCCGGGATCTATCCCGAGATCAACCGGGAAGTTGCCGTACAGCCGATTCACGTGATGGGTTCGGTGGCTCCCGCCTGGCAGCCCTCACTGACGCCGGCGGAACGAAATCGCCGCACTATTTATGTCTACAAACAACGGAACCGAGCCTATCCGATGCAGGAAGTTTTTAATAAACCGGAGAGTACCACCAGTTGTGACCGGCGGGATCAAACCACGGTTGTACCACAGGCCTTCACGCTTTTGAATTCACAGAACACACACGATCGTGCGCTGGCGATGGCGGCCAGAATTGCCCGCCAGAAAAAATTACCACGTCAGAAAATTATCCATGCTTTCCGAATAGCCTTAGGCCGGACACCAACGGAAAGTCAGTTGGCCGGTGTGCTGCAACACTACGAGAAGATGCTGGTCCACCATCGCCAGCACCTTCCGGTCAAGGTTTCCAAGCCGACCGAGATTGTTCGCGAGATGACCGAGGAAAT
>JAYZEI010000260.1:0-8976 GCA_036337375.1 Planctomycetota bacterium
TGCGACGGCCGCGGATAAACACGCAATTCTAACGAGGTTAAGTGTCCTTGGCAATTCGGAAGGCGGCCGCTCAAGCAATTTTTTTTCGCCTCAATAACAGGCTATTCGTAATGACCGTCACGCTGCTGAGTGCCATGGCCGCGGCGGCCGCGACCGGCGGCAGCACTCCGCCTACAGCCAGTGGGATTAGCAGCACATTGTAGCCGAATGCCCAAATCAGATTTTGCCGGATCGTCCGCAAAGTGGCCCGGGACAGCATGATCGCCTGGTGCAACGCCCGCAAGTCGCTACCGACCAACACCACGTCGGCCGATTCGATGGCAATTTCCGCCCCGGCACCGATCGCCACGCCCAAATCGGCCGCCGCCAACGCCGGCGCGTCGTTAATACCGTCGCCCACCATCGCCACGACCTCGCCCCGCCGCCTTAAATCCTCAACGATCTTCTGTTTCCCGGCAGGCAGCACTTCGGCAAATACCCTATGTATTCCCAACTCGCGACCGACGGCTGTGGCCGTGACTCGATGATCGCCGGTGACGAGCAGAACGTGAACCCCCAGGGTCTTCAGCTGACCAATTGCCTTGCGGCTCGAATCCGCGATCACATCCGATAATGCAATCACGCCCAAGAACTGGTGGCCCAGAGCCACGAACAGCGGAATTTGGCCTGCGATTCGGATGGCATCAATGCGGCCCTTCAGTTCCTCCACATCGATCTCGTGCTTGCTCATCAACGATTCATTCCCCACCAGAATCGGGCCCGTGCGGCACTGCGCCTCGATGCCCGCTCCGGGTATAACCCGCAACTCCGCCGCCGCAGGTACCTTCAAACGCCGTGACTGCGCTTCGTCGACAACACACTTGGCGACCGGATGGGCGCTCAACTGCTCGGCGGCGGCGGCGGTCGCTAGTAATTCCTCTTCGGCCATCGGCCGCAATGCCGCTGATTTCGTCACCGCGATGAGTTCTCTGACCACCGGGTTGCCTTTTGTGACGGTTCCGGTCTTGTCCAGTACGACCACGGTGAGTTCCCCCGCGACCTCCAGGCTGTGCGCTTCCTTGATTAGAATCCCGCGGGTGGCGGCCATGGCACTACCAACCATAACGGCGGTCGGCGTAGCCAATCCCAGAGCGCAAGGGCAGGCAACCACTAACACCGCCACCGCGGCCGCCGCGGCAAAGGCAGGATCGCCATACAGCGTCCAACTCAACATCGCGACGATCGCCACGCCGAGTACGGCGGGCACGAAATAACTCACGACGCGGTCGGCGAGTCGCTGAATTTCGGCTTTCGACTGCTGAGTTTTCTGCACCAGTGCGGCGACACCCGCCAATGCGGTCTCCGCCAGCACCGACTTGACTTCGATGGCGAGCGAGCCTTGTCCGTTGATTGTGCCCGCAAAAACATCGGCCCCCGGTTGCTTATCGACAGGCATCGACTCACCCGTTAGCCAAGACTGATCGACGGCGGCGTAACCCGATAGCACTATGCCGTCCAGGGGAATACGCTCGCCCGGCCGCACAAGAATTGTCTCGCCGACATCGACTTCGCGGGTGGGAATCTGTTCGTATTTGCCGTGCCGGATCCTCGTCGTGACCGTGGGCGCCATCTGAATCAGTCGCCGCACCGCGGCCGACGCGCGGCCCTTGGCGCTGGATTCGAGCGTCTTACCCAGCGTGATAAAGCTGAGGATCATTCCGGCATCTAAAAACGACATGCTGCGCGACATTTCGCCGTGTTCGTCGCGCAGAAAATTAACAAATGACCAAACACCCGCAATGTAAGCCGTGGTTGTGCCCACAGCGACCAACGTGTCCATATTGGCGGACAGATGTCTCAGGCGGCGAACCGCGCCGGCCAAGTAAGGCCAGCCCACGTAAATCCACATGAGGGTTGCCGTCGCAAACATGATCCAAGCCGCCGTCCGCGGCGGCAACGGCAGACCGAAATGGACGACCAGCAATCCGGCCAACAGAACGATCGCGGCGATCAAGCGGCGGCACCACCGCCAAAATTCGGCCGAGTCCTGCGAGACAAACCCGCCTGACCACATCGCGGCGGCGGACGCCGGTTCGGCGGAATATCCGCTCTTGCGAACGGCGGCAATCAAAGTTTCGGAATCCGCCCGTGTTTCGTCGAAGAATACCGTGGCTTGATTGGTCGCCAGATTCGCCCCCGCCGACGCAACGCCCGGGACGTCGCCGAGTGCCCGCTCGATCTGCGCTACGCAGCTTGCACAATGCATGCCCTGGATATTCAGTGTCACCTCGGCCATCACTCCAATTTACCCTCGCTGGAATCGAGCGGCTATTGGTGGCACAATATCTCCCCATGAATGCCGAAATCATCGCTATCGGCGACGAATTGACGAGCGGCCAGCGGCTCGACACCAACAGCCAGTGGCTAAGTCAGCAGTTACAGGAACTGGGCGTCATCGTGCGATATCACACGACGGTGGCGGACGACATGCCGTCCATGATCAACGTTTTTCGTACTGCCGCGGGCCGCTGCGAGTTCGCCGTCGTCACTGGAGGACTCGGCCCGACGGCCGATGATTTGACACGACAAGCTATCGCCACGGCGGCCAATGTCGAGCTAGAAACGGACGACGCGGTTCAGCGAGACATTGAATCGCTGTTTCAGCGGCGGGGCCGCGACATGCCCGATCGCAATCGTTTGCAAGCGATGTTTCCGGTCGGTAGCCGCCCAATTCCCAACCGGCACGGGACCGCGCCTGGAATCGATTTACAGTTCCGGCAGGCGGACGGCTCGCCCTGCCGGTTTTTTGCACTCCCGGGGGTGCCCGCCGAGATGCGTGAAATGTGGCTGCAGACGGTCGCGCCGGCGATTCGCGAAATCGGCGGCGGGCGGCGAATCGTCGTACACCGTCGGATCAAATGTTTCGGCGCCGGCGAAAGCGCCGTCGAATCGCTGCTGCCCGACCTTATCCGCCGCGGACGCGAGCCTGCCGTGGGGATTACCGTACACGCGGGCACGATCACTCTGCGGGTGACAGCAACCGGCGGAACGGCCGAAGAATGTGATGCGATAATGGGCCCAACGATCGAGACCATTTATGAATGTCTCGGCTCGAAGGCCTTTGGAGAGGAGGACGACGAACTCCAGCACGCAGTCTCGCGGCTGTTGCGGCAGCAGCAAAAAACATTGGCGACCGCCGAGTGGGGAACGTCCGGTCGCCTGGGGCATTGGCTGACCGACTTGCCCGACGCTCGTGAAATTTATCGCGGCGGAACCGTCTCGGCGGCCGACACCGCGGAGGACCGCCCGGAAAGCAGCGAGCTACTGGCGCACAATGCGGCGGACGACAGTCGCAAACAATATGCCGCGGACTACGGTCTGGCGATCGGCCCCATTCCAACCGACAGCGACAGCGCGGACGGCAAATTCTTTTTCGCGCTGGCCGGTCGCGACGCCGTGACGGTTCGATCCGGCAATACTGGCGTACATCCCGCAATTCTCAAAGAACTGGCGGCCAAACAGGCGCTCGACCTGCTCCGCATTACATTACTGCGAGAGTCGAAACACAAACCCCGTTCCAGCATCGACACCGGTACAACAGGCACCTAGAAAGGAGGTGAAATGCTCCGGCAGGGATGAACCGCATGCCGCCCGGCGCGAAACTCACACTTGGCCTTCCAGTGCCTCGCCGAATCTCACCTCCGCTGCGACGGCCTGTGCCACCCGCGCTAAATACTGATCGCGCGGAATTTCGATCGCGGAAAATCGTTCCATATGTTCGGTCATCTGCTGAATATCCAGCAGTTGATAACCCCGCCTGCGGAGGTGTTCGACCAAGAAAACCAGCGCCACTTTAGACGCGTCCCGCTGGAGAAAGAATTTTGACTCGGCCGCAAACAAGGCCCCCAACCCAACGCCGTAGGTCCCGCCCACCAGCACATCGTCCTGCCATACTTCGACGCTATGCGCATACTTTAGCTCATGCATGCGGCCGTATGCGCGGATCATTTCCGGTAGCAGCCACGTCTGGTCCGTACGGTCTTGTGCGGTGGCACAGCCGCGGAGGACAGCTGAAAAATCCTGATTACAGGTCACCTGAAACCGGCGGCTGCGGCAGGTGCGCAACAATCGCCGCGAAACGTGGAATTCATCGAGTTCGATGACGGCGCGGGGGTCGGGTGACCACCAAGCCAACATATCGCCCTGCTCGTCGGATATCGGCCAGGGAAAAATCCCGTGCTGATAAGCGTCTAGCAGCCAATCCGGTTCTAATAATCCGCCGAACGCAACCAGGCCGTCGGAATCCGCCAATTCGGCCGGCGGAAAATACTTGGATGGCGGGAGATTGTCCATGTTCGCGCAAATCGGTTAAAAGGTGCCGTCGGGTCGCACCGCGGATTGGTGGTATAATACCCCGGCCAAGGAGATCAACAACTCGCACTTAGTTCGCGGTGAAGGATGACGACGAACTCAACAGATCCCGTGAACGCCGAAGGCACCACCTCCGCCCGACCCGACGTATTGCCGGTTCCTTCAAACAGCGGAGCGATTGCCAATCCTGGCGCAACGCGACGATCGACCGTATTCCCGGCCCTGCTGGCCATTTTAATCATTTTGGTGGCCGTGCAACTTGTGCCCTGGTTCATGGAACGTGTGGCGTATTCTATCACCCGGGGCCGCACCCAGGCCGAACGAGAAGCCGCAAGCGAACGGGCTGGCAGCAAATTCACTGAAATCTCGCGGAGGGTGGCGACGCTCGTCGATCCCAGCGTCGTGCACATCAACACCCGTTCGTCAGTCCCCGTACGCGGACCGCTGGGCAACATCCGAACAGAAACTGATGGGCAGGGCTCCGGCGTGATCGTAGGCAAAGCGGGCTACATACTAACGAACCTTCATGTAATCGCTAGCGCCAATCAAATTAACGTCCGTCTGGCCCACGATCTCACCTACCGTGCCGATGTGGTCGGTGCTGATGAATTCACCGATTTGGCCGTGTTAAAAATCAACCACGATGGCCTGATTCCCCTTGAGTGGGGCGACAGCAATGCGCTGCAATCGGGCGATCCCGTCTGGGCCGTCGGCAGTCCGTTCGGTTTAGCGAACAGCGTTTCGTTCGGAATTATCGCTGCCAAGAGCCGTCAGGGGATTGGCCGCTCGCGATTTCAGGACTATCTGCAGAGCGATGCGGCCGTCAATCCCGGCAACAGCGGCGGGGCTCTTGTCAACGAGCGTGGGAAACTTATCGGCATTAATACGGCGATCATCGGCGAATCGTACCAAGGGATTAGTTTTGCGATTCCCAGTAACATGGCCCGGAACGTTTACGAGGAGATTCGAACTTCCGGCCAGGTTGCCCGCGGCTGGCTCGGCGTGCAGCTGGACAAAGTGACCTCCGAAATCGCCGAGCAATTGAAGTTGTCGGACTCAAAAGGGGCTTTCGTCGTCGCGGTCGTACGTGATTCGCCGGCGGAGCGTGGCGACGTGCAACGCGGGGACGTCGTTGTCAAATGGAATGACCAGGAGGTCACCGACCCACGCCAATTTGCGAAACTCGTCGCCGGCACCGAACCGGACACGGAGGTCCAGGCCGTCGTCATACGACTCGGCCAGCCGGTGCCCCTCTCGATCCGTGTCGGTCGACTGCCGACGATGCTGGATCGCTAAGGATAGCATCTCGGCAAAAACACGACCTACCAGCGGCAGGGCCCGAACGACTCAGGAGCCGAAACCAGTGCCTTCGGTTGCCGTTCGTGCTTGCCCGCGTGGCGTGTCTTGCCGAATCCCGCTGGCATGAGATAATGCGACCGGCCGTGCAAGCACTGCCCGCTTTGCGGCCACTAACTGACAGCAACCAGAAGTCTTTTGGCACGGATCGACGAGCGAGCTCACGACGGAAATTGTTCTTGTTGACCGCCGCGCGGTCGGCAACCTATAATTCGCCCCGCTGCCAAGGAGGGCAGTGCTCGGGACCCAGAAATCACCGAGCGGTCAAGGAGGGGTCAGGAAGACCCGCGACTGTGGCGATCCGCCGGCGCGGCTTTCTTGGCTGAGACGTCACAGGAGTTCTTTGTGTCTCTTACGTCTTCACTCGACACCAAGGAACAGGTTCGCGCGGCTGTCGATATTGTCGAATTGGTTGGCAGCCAGATTCCCCTTCGCCGGCAGGGTAGTGGCTACGTCGGCAGTTGCCCATGGCACGATGATCGCCGTCCAAGCCTGCAGGTGAATCCAGAGCGACAGACGTGGAAATGCTGGGTCTGCGATATCGGCGGCGACATCTTTAGCTTTGTCATGCAGCGGGAAGGCGTTGAGTTTCGCGAAGCTCTCTCCATGCTGGCCGAGCGGGCCGGAATCGAACTCCAGCACAGTCGGGCTGACGCCACTGGCGGACCGCCGCCGGCAGAGACAAAGCAGCGGCTTTATCAGGCTGCCGCGTGGGTCGAACACGAGTACCACCAATGCCTGCTGGAGAACGACGCCGCCGAACCAGCACGCCAATATTTAGACGACCGCAAAATCCATCCGGACAGCATCCGGCGGTTTAAAATCGGCTTTGCGCCCAATCAATGGGACTGGTTGCTGCAACGGGCGAGTCAGTCGGAGTTCTCCCTGCAAGACCTGGAGCGGGTCGGCGCGGTGGGCACTTCGGCTAAGACCGGACGACGTTATGACCGCTTTCGGGGCCGACTTTTGTTTTCGATCCGTGATGTCCAAGGCCGCCCGATCGCGCTGGGTGGCCGCATCCTGCCGAACTTCGCCCAGGACGACGTGGCCAAATATGTAAACACCGCAGATACGCCACTGTTCGCCAAGAGCGGCCAGCTGTACGGTCTCGACCTGGCCCGCGACGTCATTACAAAATCGCAGCCGCGACATGCCGTGGTCATGGAAGGTTATACCGATGTCGTCATGGCGCACCAATTTGGCTTGGACAACACACTGGCCGTGCTGGGCACGGCACTCGGCGAACGACACGTACAGCTGCTGTCGCGATTCGCGGACCGGATCACGCTGGTACTCGACGGCGACGAAGCGGGCCAGCGGCGAGCCAACGAAATCCTGAACCTGTTTATCGCCAGCCAACTCGATTTGCGGGTCTTGACACTGCCCGACGGTCTCGACCCGTGTGATTTTTTACTGCAGCACGGCGGCGAGGGATTTCGTGCGGCCCTGGAAGCCGCGCCGGACGCCTTGCAGCACAAAATCCAAGCTGCCACACGCGGAATCGACCCCGGAACCGGCTCCCACGAGGCCAATCGCGCGTTGGAAGATATCCTCGTCACCCTGGCCCAAGCGCCGCGACTGCGGACCGGCGCCGCACTGGAAACAAAATTGCGAGAAGATCAGTTTCTGTCGCGGCTTTGTCGCGACTTTCGCGCGCCGGAAGCAACCGTCCGCGCGCGGCTGACCGACATGCGGCGGGAGCCGCGATTCCATTCGCGACGACCGGAGAATCGTAAAGTTCAACATGACAAACCAAAAAAAATCGCCGACCGTTGGGAACGCGAATTAATAGAGATCATCCTTCAGGAACCGGAATCGATTGCGAAGATGGCCGAATCGATACGACCCGACCAGCTGGCTGACCCCGTAGCGCGGGCGCTTTACGCCGAGTGCTGCAGACTGGCCAACGAGGGCATTCAACCCGCTCTGGATCGGCTACTATTGCAATTCGACGATCCGGCCCTGAAGAACTTGCTGGTCGAACTGGACCAGCGTGGAAGGGATCGCGGCGGTAGCGATCTTGTTGAGCAATTGGAGGACGTTTTGGCTAGCTTGCTCCGGCGGAATGAAGACGCGGAGCACACGGCGACGACCGCTGCGCTCAAAGAAAAACGTTTCGATGAGGGCGAAGAAGTTGTTGTGCTTCAGCAGCTTTTAGAACAGAAACGGGCTCGACAGCAGGCCGCCGAGTGACCCGGCAGTTTCGTGTCCATGGATGGACAACGATGCCAGGTCGAATTTGACTCTTGTCGCGCAGGACGCGCGAAAGGAGGTCGTGATGACAAGTCAGGATCAGAAGCTCCAGAGAATTATTGCCAACGGTAAAGCCAAAGGCTCTCTCACCTATGATGACGTCATTCACTATCTGCCCGATGACGCAGAAAGCCCAGAACGCCTCGATCGCTTGATCGAAACTCTAGAAGACCATCGAATCGAGCTGTACCGCAAGTCGGAAAGCCAGCTTCTCGATGAAGACGACGCAGCCGACGAGGGCGACGAAAGTCAGCCTTCGCTGGAGTTGACCCCGACGGAACTTCCTAAAGCGAGCGCCGATCCAATCCGCATGTATCTGACCCAAATGGCCAAGATCCCGCTGCTGACAAGGGACGGGGAAGTGGCGCTGGCCAAGAAAATCGAAATCAGTCGCCGCCGCTTTCGCCGCGAATTGTTGGCCTGTCACTACGCGCTAACAAACACGGTTTCCATCCTAGAAAACGTTTTTGACGGCAATTTGCCCTTCGACCGAACTATCAAGGTTTCGCTGACCGAACAACTGACAAAAGAACAGGTGTTGGCGCGTATGCCGTTTAACTTGCCGCTACTTCGGAGGCTTATCGACAGTACCAACGAGGATTTCCTGCGGCTGGTGAGCCGCCACACCCAGCGGAATGAACGACGAACGATCCGACAGCGGTTCCTCCGCCGACGCCGCAAGGCGTTAACGCTGGCCGAGGAACTCAGCTTGCGGACACGCCGCATCCAGCCGTTGATTAAGCAGCTTGAAGATTGCTCAAAACGGATGAGCGAATTACGCGAGCAGATTCGCCAAGCACGGCAAAATCCATCCGCAGCGGGCGACCTACGCCAATTGCGACTGGAACTGTGGCAGCTGATGACGCGGACGCACGAAACCCCTAAAAGCCTCGCTATTCGTGTAGAAAAGGCCCGCCGTTATTACTCGGACTACGAGCTCATTAAACGGGAATTATCCAGCAGTAACCTACGGCTGGTCGTTTCGATTGCAAAGAAATATCGCAACCGAGGCTTGAG
>JAYZEI010000261.1:0-23975 GCA_036337375.1 Planctomycetota bacterium
CTACCGCACAAAACGAAAGATGCCTCGGCCGTTGCCGGATTGCACCAGGCCATAGACTTCGCCGGCGGCGTCTTCACCAAATCCTATCACAGCCAATCGCGGAGATGGAATACGCACGTTCGAAATCACCTTGCCGGTGGATTGGTTGTACTTAAGAGCCCAGATACGGCCCGTCACGAAATCGGCATACAAATACGAGCCTTGCAATTCCGGCAGCTTTGAGCCTCGATAGACAAATCCGCCGGTAATCGATTTGCCTGTTTGGTGATCGTATTCCCAAACCGGGTCGATCGGTTTGTCCTGGACCTTAAACTTGCGATTACCAAAGGTGTACGTGCCTTCACGCCCGCCCCAGCCATAATTGCCGCCGGCATGGACGACGTCGATCTCTTCCCACAAATCCTGGCCTACATCGCTGGCCCACAGATCGCCGGTTTTTCGGTCGAAAGATAATCGCCAGATGTTACGGAAACCGTAAGCGTAAATTTCGGGCTTCGCACCCTTTCGATTGACGAAGGGGTTATCTTTTGGAATCGCATAATTCTGATCGCCACTCTTGGCGTTTACATCGATCCGCAGAATGCTGCCCATCCACGTGCCGAGGTTTGCGGCGTTGCCCAGCGTGTCGTTGCGATGGCCGCCGTCGCCGAGGCCAATGTACAAGTAGCCGTCCGGTCCAAAGGCGATTGAGCCGCCATTGTGATTGGAAAACGGTTGCGGAATTTTGATCACGATCTGCTCGCTGGCTGGATCGGCCTTGTTGCGGTCGTTCTTTGAAACGGTAAATCGCGAAACGACCGACAAATGCGGCTGCGACTCGGCTGTGTAGTAGACGAAAAACTGACCATTCGTCTTGTAGCTGGGATGAAACGCCAGACCGAGCAAGCCCTCTTCGTTGTCTATTCGCCAATCGTGGACGCGTTTGGTGATGTCAAGAAACAGCTGAGCCCGTTTAGCGGACGGACTATTCTCGAAAACGTAAATCGAGCCGCGCTGGTCGGCCACGAATACTCGGTTGCTGGCATCGCCCGCGGTCGTTAGCGTGATCGGCCGCAACGGCAGGAGTTTGCCTTGCTCGTCGGCGCCTTCCCAGCCCTGCCAGTTCAGTTTTGGGAATGCTTCGGCAACTTTCAGCGGCAGAATCTCGTCCGCCGGATCGGGTACTGAGCCGTCAGCGGCCAGCTCGCGAATTTTGATGTTACGAAACGAAACGAGATTCCCGTGATCCTGCAGGCAAATGTGGCCCTTCGTCGATTTGCCGAATTTTGGAAACTTGGAAAACTTGCTTTTGGCGACACGCTGATTCCAATCGTCGCTGCCTTTTTTGAATTTGTAGTAGCTGACACCGTTCAGGCAGACTTCGCTTTGCGCCGGCGAAATGCGCAGATAAACGTGATTCCATTCTCCGGCCGGCCGCGTGGCGTCGGGCGTATCGGGGCTTTTGAAGCCGACTTGGTTTTCGTATTTCGGCAACCAACTCGGTTTGACCGGCTTGTAAAGTTGATAAAGCCAGCCCGATTTTTGCGGGTCTCGGCCCGAGACGTTGTCCTGAATTTGAACTTCCGGGCCTGTCCGCCAGGGCGTTGATTCCTCTTCGGTCACATGAAACATGATACCGCTGTTTCCGCCTTTAGAAATGCGATATTCAATCGCCAACTCGAAGTACTTGAACTGCTCGGTCGTAATGATGTCACGGCCGCCGCGCCGCTTGAGCGTCAGCGCTCCGTCTTCGACGACCCAGGAGTCGCTGATCGTTTCCGACTTGTAGTTGCGCCAGGCTTTGGTGGACTTGCCGTCGAACAGCAATTTCCAGCCGCCCCTTTCCTCGGCCGCGGTTAGACCGTTGAGTGGAACCTCGGCGTACCCGCTGGATGCCGTGAGCAAATGGGCCAGCGATATCAACATACATGTGACCGTGAATTTCATAGCAGAATCCCTGGGGACGGAGGATGACGGGAGCGGAATTTAAATAGACGGGAGAAAAAGGCAACGTAACAGCCTTGTTTTCTTTTGTCTAAAAAAGTTTCCGTCCGCTCACGATTTCTTTTTGGTTTTCTTTTTCGCCTTTGATTTTGTGCCGGCGGCCTTGACCGTCTTCTTTTTTGCCTTTTTCTTCGCGAAGGCTTGCTCCCAGTTTTTCGTAAACTCGGGCGATGGCCCGCTTCGAACAATCGGTCCGCTCATTTGATAAACTCCTAGGAAAAAACTGTACTGCCAACCAATACAATAGCTGATTGTGCAGTGGAATTCGACGGGCGGACGCTGCGGAAATTTTGGTTCACTCCGACGAAAGCGACTCTAAATATGTCAACAGTGAGGCCAGTTCGTCGAGCGTTAGTTCATCTGCCAGGCCTTTGGGCATGGACGAAATGTCGGTCTTGCCCCGCTCTTCGATTTCTGTTTTCGCAATGGTCTTGCTGGTGCCTTCAGTCGTACGAACTTCGACAGATTCTCCCGATTCGCTTACTACAAAGCCATTGATCACCAGTCCTTTGTCGGTTTCAAACCACTGCGTGTCGAATCCCTGCGCGATTTTAGCGCTTGGTTTAAGAATCGACTCGGCCAGCTCTCGGCGATTATAGCGGCGGCCAATGTCAATTAACTGGGGGCCCCGCGGTGGTTCCACGCCGGAAATTGTGTGACAGTTGATGCAGCCCTGGCGGAGGAACAAGTGACGGCCCAGCGACAGGTCGCCGGCGCGGCCGTCGGCTTGCGAAACAGCGGCTTCGTAACCGGTTTTTTCGATGGGTTGCCCCGGCGGATGCTTTTTGTCGCCGTTATCGTCAAGCCCCAACAACTTTGCGGCAAAGCGGCCGGCCGCGTTATTCACATCACCCGCCTTGAGATGCCGTGCGACGCGCGTTGCGTAATTTCCACTGCGAGTCCGACCGGCCGCGCGGAGCAGCGCCGCAATGCAATCGGGATTCGTCCAGGCCTCTTCAATCGCTGTCGCCGCAGCCTTGCGCAACGGATCGGCAACCCGCTTGTTATTGGCCAGCGCCATCAGAATCATTGCGGCCAGTTCACGTTGAGGCGACGCATCCGCTTTCAATTGAGTGACAAAAAAGTCGATCCGTGTGGCCTGCCGCACGTCGTAAACATATTGGTCTCGTGCGATCATGACGGCTTCGGAGGTGATTTTTCCGGCATCGATGTCGGCAAAAACTTTGTGGACCGTCCCACGCATATCCGGCTTGGCGCCGAGCCGTGCGAGCAACAGCAGCGCCTTCGCTTGAACGGCCGGGTTACCACTTTTCGTTGCGGCTGAAGCCTTAATCAGCGGAACGGCTTCGCCGGGGACTGTTGCCTGTTGCTGCAACAGCGTCAAAGCTGCAGGCCGCAACGACGCATCGCTTTCGGCAAGCTTGAACAACTGCGGTGCGGCGTTGCCGAGTTTGACTTGGTGGCGATTCAACTCGAGCAATAAATCTTTGGATCGTTCGCTGCCAGCCGAGGCGACAGCAAACTTTAGTACTTCGCCTATCTTCGTCGTTTCTTTCCACGTTGCCAGCTTGTAGTAGGGCCCCGTTGTGTTGGGCCGCGTGCCCCACCATTGTCCATTCCAAGAGGCTTCGCGATGGTACAACCGACAGAGCGCGCGAAAAACAAATTTTTGAACTTCGTCGGATCTGGCCCGCTGGAGCCGGGCAATCAGGCCATTGACGACTTTGGGTTCGTGCAGCGATTGCAAAGCGCGTGCGGCACCGCGGGCGATATCAACGGAGCCGCGGTCGAGTGCGGCGAGGCAAGCTTCGCTGGCACGTAGCTCGACCAGTGCTCGGATCGCCGTATGCGCAACGAGCGGATCGTCGTCGGCCACTACAGGGGCCAACGCATCGCCTGCGGCAATTTTTCCAAGGCGACCGAGCGCCACCACCGCCTGTAAACGAACCCGGGGGTCTTTGTCGCCTAAACCGCCGACAAACGGCTCGAGCGGCAGGTCGGCGACCTCGCCTTTTCGGTCGGCCAGCGCGCGGATGACGAACTCTCGAATCGCGTTATCGGCAGCCAGTGGTAAGAGTACATCCCTCGCGGCCGAGCCGAGTAGTTGTTTGATTGTAAATACAGCCGCGACACGCCCGGCGAGCAGCGCATCACGATCGGCAGCGTGTTTCCGCAATCCGGCCGCCACATCCTTTGTTCCACGTGCGAGAATCTCGCGCTGGGCGTACAGGCGGTGCGTGTGGCTGAGTGACGCCAGATGTCGCAGTAAATCGGTCTCGCTCGCGTTTTTTAAATCCGGGAAAGGCTCGCTCTTCGCATTCTCGGCTGTCAACTGCACGAGAAAACCGACGTCCGGACCTTTGAAGGCGAACTGGCCATTGTGCCAACTGGCGATGGTGATTCGGCCCTGTCCATCGACGTCCAAATCGGTTGGCCGCGGCAATTGAACAAACGTCTTTTGGTCGGTCGAGAATCCCGCGCCTTTGGGCTCGACGCTGTGCACGAAAACCGCATTGCGCCCCCAGTCGCAGGTGTACAGCGCGTTGCCGTAGCCTGCAGGAAGACCCGGTTCGTGAACATAAAGTTTGCCGGTTCCCGAACCACCGCCGAAGATGCCCAGCGGTTGGACGATTTCGTCCGAAAAGTTCTTAAACAGCCGCGGGTAACCGTATTCTGCTGTTGGGAAAATGTGACTGACGCGAATGTCCCAACCGCCGCCGTCGTTAGTGTTGTCCCGCGTAAAGCCGTTCATCAGCGGGTCGATAGCAACGTCGTAAATGTTGCGCAGTCCCGTGGCGTAGGTCTCCATTTCTGTTCCGTCTAGTCGCACACGGATGATGCCCCCGCCGTGCATTTGCAATTCACGGCCGTCCTTGCCGACGGCCCGGGTAAAACCGAAGTCGCCGATCGCAATGTAGAGCCAGCCGTCGATACCGACGCGAAAACCGTTGGTGCAGTGATCCGCGCCTCGCGCCTTCAGCGCCGGTGTGCCGAGTCCTTCGACCAGCACTTCATTGCGGTCCGCTTTGCCGTCGCCGTCGTCATCGTAAAACACTCGCAGCAGCGGAGGATGCAGCGCCCAAACTTTGTTGCCGTCGACGAACAGGCCGCGGATGCTGCCTACTTTTTCGGCGAAGGTCGTGAATTTGTCGGCCACGCCGTCGCCATCGGTGTCCTTGCAAGAAACGATGAGTTGCCGACGAGTGGGGTCCTTGCCGAGTGAACCGTTCTCGTCAATGCCGACGAAGACTTCGCCGGTCGGCGCGGAAGCCACGCAAGCGGGATAGCTGATATTTGGCGGTGCGGCGAAAAGCGTCGCGCGAAAACCGGTCGGCGCTTGGACTCTTGCTAGCAGACCCTGTTCGTTGGCTTGTTTCAGTTTTGTCGGTTCGATCGGTGCGGCAACTTCGACAAACTCCGTACCGTGAACGTGGAACTCAGAAAAGCTCATCCACGCGCCAGATTCCATTTCAGTTCCGGTGATACGAAAAAATCGAAAGTCGCTGGCTTCAAATTTGTGCGTATGAATTTGTTCGCGGAGCTCGGACTTGGTCGCATCGGCCAGCATCTGCCAAGTGCTGCCGTCAGGGGATCCTTCGACCTTGTAGCGATAACGGCGGCCGGCGAACTCCCAGACGATCTCGCAGCCCGTCGCGCGGCGCGGTTTGCCGAGATCGACTTGCCACCAGTGGCCGTTGCCGTTGTCCGGCGCGCACCAACGTGTATCCAGCCTGCCGTCTACGGCAAAGCGGGTATCGCGCGCCGGTTGCGTCGCGGAAGCGGAAGTCGTTTTGCCCAGCGCCAAGTTGTTGGGCACTTTTATTTTTTTGCCGCCGGTTTTTCCGGCGTTCGGTTTTTTAACCGGCGTGGGAACCTTGCCCTTGGGGCCGAGGTTCTTTTGCGCCTCGGCATCTTCCTTAGCGGTTACCCGGCGGAAGTGTTTCTCGTCCAATCTCTCGAGTGTCCACAACATGCCGCGAGCGACCATGTCGAGGTAATGCGTTTGCTGCATCGTTTCGTTGTGGTGGCCGAGTGTCGTGCCGAACACCTTGGCCTTACCGAAGGTGTTCACCCAAACGCAGGGATGGCCACTGTCGTCGAGCGAAGCCTCCCGCGTACCGACGGCTAGCGGCGTGGCGGTATCCCAAACTTTTTGAATGTGATACAGCTCGCCCTTGGGCGTTTTCCACTCCTTGGGCAAGCCTTGAAGAATCGGATGGTCCGGTACAACCGTGTGGACATGAATAGGAAAGTGCGGCCCGTGGCGAACCGTGGTTACGCCCAAAAACTTGCGCCACATGTCGTCCTTCAAACTGCGAAACGTGTGCATGGTACAGTGAATGACGATCGCGGGTAGTCCGGCCTCGTGCGGTTCGAGAATGTTTTTGATATAGGCTTCGTCGTTTGTTTTCGCAAAGCACATGTTGTAGACAACAATGTCAAAGTCGCGGGACCAATTCTTCTTTTGCAACAACGGATAAATATGGTGGGTGCCCGTGCCGCCTTCATGTACGACGGTCCAATCGACGGGCGTCCGGCGGCCGATGCCATCCATCAGAAGCAACTTCTGCCGATTGTAATCGTGGCAGCAACCACCAGTAAAAATGACGGCGCGGATCGGTTTTTTCGCGCCACTTTTAACGCTTTCATCAGCGGTGGCGTTAAAGGGAACAAGCAAGGCGAAAACGGCTGCCAAAGAAAGTCGGGCGCGTAACGGAGAAATTGCGGGATACATTCAGAAGACCTTTCGTCATTGATGACCGATGGAGGCACTTCGCATCGTGAGAACACTAGTTTTATTAACGAGGCCCTGCGTCGCAAGCACCTTTTGTGGCGGTCGATTGAACGGGCTCGCAGATTTGTTCCCCGGATCCCGATCGCAAACGGAAATCGAGCGCGTCTCTTGCCGGCCGCGATGAAACAAGGCAGGCCGCCAATGTTGGCCCGGTATCTGGGCGTACAGACGTGGCGACTTTGGCGGCATTGCCCCCTGCGTTTCCGAAATTGTACCGGACATTTACGGCACAATGCGGTCCGCTGGGACGGGTATTCCGGGGCGGTAAAGTAGTGCGGCGACTAAGTCGGGTGCTGTAAGTGGTTTGAATAAATGGCGGGCAAGCGGCCGCAGGAATGGTAAAGGACGATTAACGCCCCTGGCCTTGCCTTGATCGATGTTTGCGACAATCATACAGTTATCGGGTCGCGCTTACGCGGCGCGACGGACTAACTGCCCGCGACGTGGTGGGGATGCTGGTTATTCTTACCGAGCGGGCCGGTGCTGTTAGAGAAAGGAGGTGGTCCATTGTTATCTGACTTTACCAACCAGCGAGGTGGCTGCGGCTGATGCAGCCGGCGGGCTGCCGCTGCTGGCAGTCACCATCTCGTGGATCACCAATTGATCCAAGAAAACGAGCAGGCCCGGTCTTCGCAAGAAGGCCGGGCCTTGTTTTTTGGTCACGGTCGAGGCCCGGTTAGTCGAGGCCCGGTTAGTCGAGGCTAGGTAAACCGCGCCAAAACCTACTCGTGCCGCAGTGCTTCGATGGGATCCATCGCCGCCGCACGGATGGCGGGGTAGAGGCCGAAGACGATGCCAACGGCCACCGAGATGCCGAAGGCCAACGGAATGGACCAGCCAACAACGGTTGGCGAAACGGTGCGGATGGTCTCTGGTAAGGCGGCCATTGTATCGGGAAGCAACTCCTCCAACACGGCCCGCAGTCGTTCGACGGTTGGGCGGCAAAGCAAGCCGCCGAGGATTCCCGTCGCTCCGCCCACGACGGTCAACACGACGGTCTCGGCCAGAAATTGACGTGTGATATCCGATCGCTTGGCACCCAGTGCGCGGCGCACGCCGATTTCACGCGTCCGTTCGGTGACGGTAGCCAGCATGATGTTCATGATGCCGATTCCGCCGACGATCAGCGATATCGCTGCAATGGCACCCATAAATACCATGAACATGATTCGTGTGGTCCGCGCTTGTTCCAATAACTCCAACGGCACGACTACCTTGACGTCGTCGAGTTGGTGACGCTGTGAAATCAGGTCAGACGCCAGTTCGGCGGTCTCCCGGACGTTCTCGAGGCTATCAATGCGTAGCGTGACTTGGCTCAGTTCAACAATCTCCCCTTCCACCGACCCCGTTCCGGTGCGCATGACGCGATCGCCAAGACGTTCCCATAGTGTCGCAATCGGCACGTAGACGTCGGACGAGAAATCCTGCGCTTCCAGCGAGCCGCCGATGGCCGCGGTCGGATTCTTGATTTCTAGAACGCCGACGACGACGTAAAAGTCGTTCTCGATTTGCACTACTTTTCCCACCGGGTTCTCCAGCGGAAATAGTTTCGCGGCGACTTGTGCCGACAGCACGCAGTGATTCTGCCTTGCTTGATCCTCGGCGTTCGTGATGAAATGGCCGCGGGCTGTGCGAAATCGCATCACCTCGGCATACTCAGGCGAACAGCCCACCAAGCGACCGTCCAAGTCGCGACCGTCATAATGAATGCGCTGCCGCACTTCGCGAATGGGCAATACGGCTCGGATGTGGGGAAACACCGTCTGTTGCTGAAGCAATCGAAAGTCGTCGCGCGTCAGACCGTAGGGAGTCAGCGTGGGGCGATTTTCGCTCGCTGTGTCCTGAACGGGCTTGATCGAGCGGATCATGATGTTGTCCGCGCCGAGGTCCTCGATCTGCTCCTGCGCTTTGATGCTGATGCCTTCACCAATGGCCAACAGCCAGATAACACTGGCCGTACCGATGAAAATACCCAACACCGTCAGCAGCGACCGCATCGGGTGCAGGAGCAAACTTTTGATGCCCAGTTGCCAGTATTTAAATACCCAAGTACCCAATGTCTAAATGTCCGTCGATGAATTGGATGAACAGCCGGCCTTTCCTGACCTCTTTCTTGTGAATTCCGTTTCTGCAAAAAAAAACGTTTTTTCGAAACAGCCCCGTCCGCCCCGTAATAGTTCCTACCGTACAAACTGCGGCACCACCCGTGTTTGGGAATTTCATCAAGGGACACCACTCAAGGTGTCCACTTCAATTTCCCCGTCGCGGAGGCGAATCACACGCTGTGCCCTCGCAGCGACTTCGTTTTCGTGGGTGACGATGATGATCGTCTTGCCGTCGCGATTGAGGTGCTGGAGCAGTTCGAGGATGTCGTCTGTCGTTTTTGAATCGAGATTTCCGGTCGGTTCGTCCGCCAAGATGAACTGCGGATTGTTGGCGAGACTTCTGGCGACGGCGAGCCGTTGTTGCTGGCCGCCGGAAAGCTGCGTTGGCCGGTGTTTCAGTCGATTGCCAAGTCCAACCTGATGCGCCAATTCTCGGCAGTGTTCCGAGGCATTGCTGTCGAGACGACCTTGGTAGTACAGCGGTACTTCGATGTTTTCCAGCACCGTCAATTGCGGAATCAGGTTGAACGACTGGAAAATGAATCCGATCCGTGAAGCGCGGATATGAGAAAGTTGGTCGTCGCTCAACTGAGAAACATCGTCGTCGCCCAGTAGCAGACGGCCAGAAGTCGGTCGGTCCAAACAACCAAGCAGATTCAGCAATGTGCTTTTACCCGATCCGGAAGCGCCCATGATCGCGACCATTTGACCGGTTGGAACGGAAAACGAGACGTCGCGCAGAGCGCTGACGATTTCTCCGCCCAGGTGGTAGTCCTTGCAGAGGTCTTCGGTGGCGGCGGCGCTGTTCATGGCCTGCCTCCAGGCCTCCCGCCGAAGGCTTTGGCCAGCTCGGCCTGATCCACGCTGCCGTCACCATCGGAGTCCGCGGCCGCTATCCGCTCGCGCTGCCTGTCCGGCATTGCGGTTAGTTCCTCGGCCGATATTTTCCCATCGCCATTCTGATCCAGTCGAGCAAAAATCTCTGTGGGGGATGGCCGCTTTGGTGACGACTTTGGCTGCCCGTCGCCGCGGCCGCCTTCCGCACGTTTAATCTCGCGAGCGGGTTTATTCGTTGCCGGTCGAGGTGTTTGATCGGCGGCTTCTTTCTCCGTAGGCTCTCGACGCAAATCGGGCCACTGCACCAGTTGGCGGTGGGCCCGGGGATTTGAAACAACTCGATCATCTTCCTGCAATCCATGGTCGATCACGACCGTGTTGTCGTTGTTTAAACCGACTTTTACCTCTCGCGTTGCCCAGCCGTCCTCGGTTTGCACAATGCAATAGAACCGATCGCCATGTTCCACGACCGATGGCAGGGGAACTTGCAGCGCTTCGGGCAGTCTGGCAACCTTGATCGTCACGGTCGCAGTCAAGCCGGGCCTGATGTTGTCGGGAGGATCAATGATGTCGATCGTCGTTTCGTATTTCTTGACGTTGCTGCCAAAAAAATGTGTCGGTTCGGGATAGTCGTTGACTTTGACAACGCGACCGGCCAGTTGGTCCGGCGACACCGAACCGACGACAATGGCGGCCTCCATCCCCGGCTCGACGTGCTTGGTCCGGTCCTCGCCGATTTCGGTTTGGACCTCCATCTTGCTCGGATCGGGGATTCTGATGATGGCCTGCCCCTGCTTTACCTGTACGCCAGGCTCGATGACGATGTCGGAGCCGCGATGGCTTCTCTTGTTGGCGTATTTGACCTGACCATCGGCTGGGGAAACGATTGTGCAGGCCGCGATTTGTTCTTCGAGGTCGTGCTGTTTGGCCAAATCTAATTCGTGGCTGCTTTTGGCCGCCTGCCACTTGGCGTGGGCGCTCTGGATGTCGGCGTCCAATTGAGTCAACATTTTCGCTTTCGTGAATTCGCGGAGGACTTGTAGGTTGGTGTTGGCGACGGCCAATTCGTTTTTCGATTTCTCGACGGAAAACCGATCGGCGTCGACCTGCAACTCGGTCGCGTAGCCTCGCGAGAACAACCTTTCGGTGTACTTCAGATATTCCCGTGCGCGGTTCAGATTTTCTTGCGAAACGAATAGCTCGCCCCGAATGGACTGCTCTTCTTGTTTGAATGCGCCTTGCGAATACTCGGTCTTGGCGATCTCGGCGGTCTTATAAACATTTTCTGCTTGAATCATTGCCGCGTTGGTGCTGTGAACCAGAATCTTTTGTCCGTTGAGGTCCAATTCCAGCGCCGACGAATCTAGTTTGACCAGAAAATCGTCCTTTTTGACAAAAGTACCTTCGTCAATGATATCGAGGATGGTTGTCCCGGCGGAATTACGTGATTTGACTTCACAGCGGACTTCGACGCTGTTGGAACTTTCAACTTCACCTTTTTCGGTGACCGTGTACTGAAACGGCGCAAGGCGAACCGAGACGGTCTCAATCGCGTCGGCGTCTCCATTCATGCCGCCCGCTCGGAACAGATATAGGCACGCGGCCACTGCCGTAGCGACAAATGCCATGGCAACCATTATGCCGCTCAACGACGTGCCATGCCGGGGCTGACGGATAGCGAATTTGCGCGGTTGATTTGCGGCGAATTGAGTTTGCAGACGTGGCATGCAATTGTGATTAATGGTTCGGAATAACGGACTGCGGGAGGGCCATGACGGCAGCGAGGCTTTTACCCCCTCCTATTATAAACCTCAAAACGGCCCAACAGTACCGGTTTATAATGTGGCAGCGTTCCGCCGCTTGCCGGCAGAGGTAGATTTCCCCATATGCATAGCCAATGTGCGTCAACGCGCGGTCTGCAAATCGCTATAAATCTTGCCGTCCAATCCAATCAATGATTAAATGGGGAAAAAGGCAAACGTCCTTGCTGTCCCGGCGAGCCGGTCGATCCCGCGGAAAAAAACAGGATTCAATAAGTGAACATCGCGAAAGCCACTACCAGACCGTCCGCCAGAAGAACCGTGTTCGCGTGGTTGCTGCCCGTTTTTCTTTGTGCGGTGACGCTGGTCGGTTGCGAAGTGATTGAAGAACTGGGCACGGACGTTCCGGATGACAAGAAATCAAACAGCGATACCGCTCCGACCGTCATTAACAAAAACAGCCAAGACGTCGACACGGCGGTTCCAGAACCGAATATCGAAATTACGTTGGGAGATATCCCGATCGCTGCCGAAGAATGTCATGTGACCGTGCTCCCGGCTGCTGGAGGGTACTCGGCGACATTGAGAGTCACTAGCTACTCCAGTCCGGACACGGAATCATTCCCTTCGATTTTCATCCAAGCCGACATATCCAGCGACAAGATTACAGAAGTCTTGAATCAGAAGTTTCCGGCCAAGATATACATTCAGACCAGTCAGAAGGCGGTAATCTGGGAAACTCCCGACGTCCAGCCAGGCGAGATCACGATTAAAAATGCCGACGATCTGGGCCGCGTCATCGGTGTTGTCACCGCCGGCGCGATGATGCAATTGGGATCGGCGGACTCAATGACGTTGTCCGGCAGTTTTGATGGCCGTAGGGTTGCCGACTGATCGCGATGTTTGTCGGGGCAAGCGAATTACGGATCGCTCCGCGATTCAAACGTGCCGCCGCCGAACCGGATGCCTTCGGCTTTGACGTGTCCCGTCGTTCTCCAATAGGAAATCCGTCGGGCCACTGTCTTAGTCACTCGGCCGCCAACCTGTTTCTGGTGCGTCAGCCTCGCGTCGCTTTGTCCCGCTCCTTGCAGAATCAGTAGTTCCTTGCCCGTCGAATAGCTGAGCTTTTCACCCTCAGCCGTAAACAATTCGCCTTCAACGATTGCTTTGCCGACGGCTTCAAGTTCGATATTGCGGCGACCGCGGATTTCGCCCATCTGCCGTAAGCTGAGACGGCGGCAGGTGAGCAGGATCTCCCGGCCCTGCGGGCCTTCGGGTCTGTTGAAATTTAGTTCGTCAGTCCATTGATCGACCGGACCGTAGATGCACCGCACCTGCTCATTGAAGACAACTTCCCGTTCATTGAGGTTTCCGGAAATTCCGTGCTGGAATTCCGTTCGCATATAAACCAATTGCTGATTCCGATCCACAGGCTGTAGATTGGCATCAATCTCATCGGTCGTGCTCTCGCGGATCGACGACAACCAACCCGCGCCGTCTGCCTGTATGCGGCCGGTCGTTTGATCGACGGACAAATTGTCGATCTGCAGTCGATCAACCGCTGTCTGTCGTTCGCCTTCGATCGTTGTCGAATCGATCGTGACACCGCCCGTACAGTCCATCCCCGCGACCGCGATGTCCTGGCGATCGACACGTTGGAGGAAACTGATTTTTTGATTGAGCCGCACGGCTAACCGGCTTGTGCGTAATTGCTGGTGCCGGGTCTTTGCGATCACGTCGCGGTCGAAATGGACGGTTAGCCCGTCAAAATTCATGCTTCCCTGCCATGAAATATCTACCGGCTGAGGTGCTGATAGCTTGTTACCATTCAAATCCCGGTCAACCGGCAGGCTCATCGTTCCCGCACCGTCGATCAGCAGTTCATTCGTGCGCTTGTCTAGCTGGATTGCCGCAGCGGTGATCGAAAAATCGGTGGCCGCCACTTGAGCGGGCGCCCCGGTAATTGAAACGACCGAATTGTCCGCGTTTGCCCGCTGCAATAAAACCTGTTGCCCGGTGAGTACCAGCGGAGCCCGGGCGGCTGTGGTGGCTTCGGCGAGCCGCACCGTTCCGGAAATATTCGCGTCTTTCAAGTGCGGCGGGCCGCTTGGCGGCATGCCGAACAGCAGCTGAACCTGATCGCCTTGGAATTGGTATCGCTTCGATGCGCTAGAACCACCGCCGGCGTTCGTTAAAGTTGAACCCAGCCCGCCGCTCGAAGGGTTGGTAGCGGCGGTTACGGCCGCTTCGAACCACGCTTCAAGTTTTTTAGTCTTGCCCGAAAGCTGGGGGCTGTGCACGTCGACGTTGCCTTGAGCCAACAGGTACAGCGGAGAGTAGTCGGCATCCTGTGGAGAATCCGGCCGTGGATCCACGTCCCGCTGGTGCTCGAGCAGCCACAAGCGGATTTCTTCGCCGTCAAGCGAGCCCGAGTTCCCGTACTGCACGCGGGCCTTCCCGGTCAAAGACATGATTTGCTTGTCGCCATGCGGTTCCACGGTCAGATTTCCCTGCCACGTGGAAATTAGTTTTTGCGGTGGCTTGCCCGGTACGGTTGTTTGAAACTGCCCCGGGCCTGTGGCCCAGACTTGGCCCAAACGATTACCATCGACCTCTTTGTAACGGACCCTGGCCGCTTCTATTTGACTGTCTTGATACGTGAGAGTGACGCCGTTTTGCGCCGACAGTTCGAGAACGCGATTTGTGACGTCGTATTTGAAGAATTCTCCGCGCGCAAAGCCGGATACACTCGGCGAGGCGGCAACCACCGGACTGCCGCTTGCCACAATTGCGGCCACGCGCAGCGACCGCGGTGGGGTTTGGCTTCTTTCTGCGCCGACCGGTTGATTTTTGTCATCGCCGCCTCGTGCAAATTGAATCGTCAATACTTCGCAGTTGAGCTGGTCGCTGGGACCTTGATGATTTAGGCGTACAACATCGACCTCATTTTCGAACGTGGCGGTTAACTTGCTTACGTCGAATCGAAATGCGCCCTTGCACCGAATCTCCATGGGCGGTTGCGGACCGCGTTCGGCCGCATTTTGTCCACCAGTCGTCACACTGCGGCTGTGTTTGCCGGGCAACAAGCCTTTAGTGTTGGCGTCCACGTACACCTGGACATCTTTGAGTAACTCAATTGACCGGATGTCTCCGAGTGGCGAACGGCCGTTTCCGGCCTGCGGATTTAAACCCTGCGGCATTTCGATCTGCAGCTCGCGTCCACTTCCGTGGCTTTTCCCGATTTGAAATTGCACCGCATGTTGCGTCCAAATCCTTTTGGGTTGCAATTCGATATCTCGGGTAGCGATCAGCAGTTCTTGACCGTCGGCTGAATTCGCACTGGAATCGTCGTTTAAATTACCGCGAATGGTGACTTCGCCAACGAGCCGTCCAGCTTGAAGCCTTCCCATTTTTGCCCGACTGATGTCCGCGTTTTCGTCGAACCGCAACAGTGCGCCCTTGGGTGCTTGCATGATCAAAACGCGATCGGCCGGCGACAGAATTTGATTGTTGCCATCAGGACAGAAAATCAACGTACATGGTTGTATTTTGACAATGCCGCCGGGCAGGCTTTCATAATCCTGTAGCAGCAACTTGAATTGTGAGTTCTCGATAATCGTCGGATTCCGCAATTCCCAGGCGTCTTCCGGAAAAAAATGACGCAGCTGTTCTCGTGGAGAATACTCCGCATGACCGCCGCCATGATTGCCCGTCACATCCATCGCCGGTTCGATCGCTGGAGCGACCGTCAACGAATAGACCAAGTAGGCGGCAGTTACCACGAATAGCGTCGAGAGGGCTCGGTAAATGCGGCTGAACATGTCGGTTTAGGGGCCGGAGGGTACGACGTAGTGAACGAGCGGGTGCATGACTGAGAGGTTGAACGGTAACTACTTTATCTGACCGTGGACGATTGGAAACGACATACGGATTACGGGCCCCCATATCGCAGAAGCAACTCCGGCCACTTTCCCTGTGCGCGAAGTAATTGTTCCAGGAGTTCGCGGACCGCACCGCGACCGCCGGAATTCGCGGTCACCACGTGCGCCGCGTCTTTGATGTCTTGTGAAGCATCCGCTACGGTGGCCGCCAATCCGACGCGGCGGAGCACCGGCAAGTCCGGCAGATCGTCGCCAATGTAGCACGTTTGCTCCGCTGAAACTCCCAACTCTTCGAGCAACGGTTGCACAACGGTGAGTTTGTCTTCAAACCCCTGGCGGACGATATCAATGCCCAATTCGCCGGCGCGGATTTGTACCACGTGCGATGTTCTCGCCGTAATCAATCCGAAACGGTGCCCTGCTTGCTGCCACAGCTTGATGCCCATTCCATCTCGGATGTGAAATTGTTTTGACTCGATTCCTTGGTTGTCGAAAGTGATTCCGCCATCGGTCAAAACGCCGTCAACGTCACTCAACACCAGCGTTATTTTTTTTTGCCGCTCGTTCAGATTCATATCTTAGCGATTGTTCTAGGCGGTGCGGTCGCGCTGTGTAAATTTGTGAACTTCAGCGCCGTCCATCTTGATGAAATTTCGGTTGACTAGATCTGTAATATCTAAAAGACCGACTGGTCGCTGGTCGTCATCGACAACCGGGAGTTCACTAATCTTTCGCGAAGCCAATACGGCAAGCGCGTCTTGAACCAACGTGCCGGTGGCAACAGAAATTGGGTTCGGCGTCATCACCGCTGCAATATGTTGATCCAGCGCGGTCTCGCGTCTCGCTTCGAAAAGCCGCGCCAGGTCGCTGTCGGTGAAGATTCCGGCGAGCTTTTGTTGATCATCTACCAGCATGATCGCGCCGGTGCGGCGGCCGGGCCTGCCGCCGTCGACGAGTACCGATCGAGCCAGGTCATGTTGATTTGCGACACGGCACTCGTCCAGCCCGCGCATATGCTCTTCCACTTTGCTGAGCCTCCGCCCGAGGACGCCGCCCGGATGAAACCGCGCAAAGTCTTCCGGGCCAAACGAACGCATCTGGGCAGTAACCAGCGATAGCGCGTCGCCGTAGGCTAACATGACGGTTGTGCTGGTGCTCGGCGCCAGACCTAACGAACACGCCTCTTTGAGCGGCCCCAGTTCCAACGTTACGGTTGCCGCGCGGCCGAGTGTACTGTTGCGGCTGGCCGTCATGGCGATGATCGATAAGTTCAATTCAACCAGTGAGGGCAACAGCCTGGTGATTTCTTCCGTCTCCCCGCTTTGCGACAGTATCAGTACCAAGTCATCACGATGGACACGGCCGAGGTCACCGTGAAACGCTTCGGCGGGATGCAAAAAGTGACTTCGCGTCCCGGTAGAAGCCATCGTTGCGGCAATCTTCTGTCCGATCAGGCCGGCCTTGCCCATACCCGAAACAATAACACTGCCGCGGCAACCGAGAATGAGACGGGCCCCGTCATAAAATGAGGTGCTCAGTCTCCCGGCCAGGTTCACCAGTGCCTCGGCCTCGGCCGAGATGATCTCCCGCGCGCGGCGGATTACTTCAAATTGGCTTAACGGATCGCCCGCCACTGGCGGACCTTCTGAAAATGCAGCGTCCATGCCTGCTCGCCTTGGTCGTCCATGACATGCGGCACACCGGGCCGCAAATGCGCACTCCCGCGCGGGGAAGGATTCTAGTCCTCTTGGCCGATATGGGCAATGTAAACATTCAAATCGTTCCGTATCGCCGAAAACGCTGAACGACGATGCTAGCAGCATTGTGAATGCGGGGAGAACTTGCCGATTCTGTGTAACTAGCACATGATGGAGGGATGGCGACGGTGGCAAATGAGCTCCTAGATTTGTTGGAAAAGCGGGCCATTATGGCTCCACATGATGTGGAGTCGTTGCGCGAGCAGGTAAACGATCCGCAAAAGCCGCCTCACGCAAGTTTCGTCGCCCGCCGCCTCGTGCAACTCGGATACCTGAATCCATATTTTGCCAAGACACTGCTGTCGGAAGCCGCCCAACGCAATCGGTCGTCTGCGGAGTCGAATTCGGGAGGCGAACGCCATGATCCACAACATTCGACAGAATACGATAGTTCAATTAGCGATGAAGATTTAATCAAGATCGATGCTGTTCTCCTGCCCAGGTTGGAAGAATTCGACTTGTTGTCCGATGACAGCGCCAAACACGCGAGTTTGATCCCGGTATTGAAGCCCAAACAGGGCCTCTCGGCGATCTTTCATCGCTCGTCCCAACTGCATCTCGAACAGTCCGTTCTGTGGCGGCGCGTCGTACTGGCTTTGGGAATCGTTGCCGGAGTGATACTGCTCGTATTGGCCATCTACTTCGTTGCACGATAGGCTTAGAGGTTATTTGCCTTGTCGCCCTCTTTCGATTTGCGGACCCAGTGGTGTATTCTTGAAGCGGAAGGCGAGTCCGGGCGCGGCGGTTTTTTGTATCACTGAAAGCGGTGGGACAGCGTACTCGATTGAAGCTCATGCTGCGTCAACTGGTTTTATTATCTGCGTGGTTAATTGCTCAGGCAGCATGCGGCCAGCAGCCGGCCCCCAAGCGGCCTTCGGGCGACGCGGTAATTCGCGGCAAAGTCGGCGATTCTGAAATCGTGATTAAGACGACCGATCGACTTGCCGGTGCGATTCATTCGCTAACTTGGCGGGGCATGGAATTTATCGACAGCCAAGATCACGGCCGACAGCTTCAGTCCGCCTGTAGTTTCGGCGGCGACGGACCCTTTCACTCTGAGGCCTTCAATCCGACCGAAGCCGGATCGCGTCACGACGGCGCGGGCGCAGCCAGCAGCAGCCGGCTGTTTCTACTGCGGGCCCGCGGCAACCGCTTGGAGACCACCACGCAAATGGCGTTCTGGCTCCGGCCGGGCGAAAAGTCCAGCGAGCATCCGGCGAAAAATAAGACGGGGTTGTCGAATTATTTTCTCCGCAAACGCGTGACAATCGGCAGCGTATCGATGCCGAATGTCGTCGAATACATAGCGTCATTTACCGTTCCCGAAGGCGAAACGCATACGTACGCACAATTCGAAGCAGTGACGGGCTATATGCCGAAGAAGTTCTCTCGATTTGAAACCTACCGTTTCCAGACGGATCAACTCAAACCGCTATCAGTGGGACCGGGAGAACAGCCGCTGCCGATCGTTTTTTCCACACCGGACGGTCGCCTCGCGATGGGTATATTCTCGCCGGATCAGCCATCAAAAAGGTACGAAGCCGCCGGTTACGGGCGTTTTGCCTTTTGGAAGCAGAACGTGGTCAAATGGAACTGCGTTTTTCGAGTCCGCGACCCCCGGGGCATCAAGGCGGGCGACTACAGCTACCGCAACTACGTCGCCGTTGGCACGCGGGACGACGTCAAAGCCGCGCTGAAGCGGCTTCACGAGACGAAATAGAGGCCGTCCTGCCGTGACGGCCTTGCCTACCCGCCCGACGCGGCGGCCTCGTCAGCCACCGCCGGCCTGCGGAGAAACACCCACACAAATCCTTGCGTTTTGCCGCGAGAGATCGGCCGTTTTAAGGAGATCTTCCTCATTTCCTCAATGTAGGGCTGCAGTTCTTTTTGAATTTCCTGAATTTGTGCCATAAGTTCCTTTTGCCTTTTCTCCCGCTCGGCATTGCCTTCGGCCGTAGACGAACGCGAGGAAAATAGCTGGCGGTATTCGCGGGATAGCTGTGGCAGATCGGTCTTTTGCACGGCCTCAGTGTACCGTTTGACGGCCTTTTGATATTCGACTTGTGCGGCCGCCGCTGCGGCCTGTTGCGGGGGCGTCAGTACGACTGTTTGCTGCGCGTAAGCGAAGTCGCCAACCAGCAAATCGAGTTGGCCGTCGCCGTTGAAGTCGGTCACGCAAACTTTGGTTCTCGAGCCGCAGCACGAGCCGTCTTTTTTGTTGTTGCCGACAATCAGTTCGCGGCCGCCGGCGAGTTTCGGCTGACTTTTGTCGCCAACGTTGCGGAAGAAGACAACGCTGCCGTCACCGCCGCCCACAATCAGGTCCAAGAGATCATCGCCATCCCAATCGGCCAGCACGGGTCCGGAATCGCCACCCGCAATTCTGATTTGCTCCCCGCCCGCGGAAAGCTGTTCCGGTGCGGCAAAGGCGTTTTTGCCCGCTTTGCCTTCGTTGCGGACGAAATAGAGTTCGCCCCGTATGTTACCTACGACCAAATCTAAATCGCGATCGTTGTCCCAGTCGGTGGCGAAAACGTGCGACGCCGAACCGACCTCGATCGGCTGGTCGTCCTTGTCTTTGATCGTTTGACCGGAGGCGTACGTTTTGTCATCTTGTTGCTCGAACAGGTACAAGTGCCCCGGTCTGTACGACCCTGAAATCACATCATTGCGGCCGTCACCATTGAAGTCCACAACCTGTGGACCAAACCCGATGCATCAGCCATACGGAACGGCGGCATCCTCGCCGCCGGCTTGAAAGAATGTGAAGTCGGTAAACTTCGGCTGCGAGTTGCTGCCGACGTTCTTGTAAATCCGCAGTTTACCGCCGCCAAATTGGCCAACCAGCAGATCCTTTATTCCGTCGCCATCGAAGTCCGCATAACAGGGCGCCGCATGGCCAACTTCAACATCAATCGGCCCGCCATCCGCCCGGAGTTTTTCTCCATCCTGCAATTCCGGTGCGGCCGCCGGTGAACCGACCAGGGCCATCAATCCCGACAAAAACAAAGAACTGGTCATGATTTTATGGTCTCCGGTCTACATTCAGTCCCGCGGTCAAGTATACCACTTTTTCGTTGAACGATGTCGTTCAAAGTGGCAAGCTTGCGGAGCGAAGCGACAAATATAACTCGTTTTCACGCCGATGTTCGGCGACTGCCGGTCAGCAGCACAGCACAACCTGTCATCGTCCTCGAACTGGATTGCTGTTGAATATTTCGCGGTGATGGTTTCTGAACAGCAGATATGCTTTGAGTCAGGCGGCCAATCGACCGGATGAAATTCCTCGCGGCGTGGGTTACAATCGCCGGTTCACCGATTTCACGTTGCAGGAGACCCCCATGATACGGCCACGTCGACAGCTTATGTATTTTTTCGTAATTGCGGCGATCGTTGGTTTGATTCCGCAAAACAGTAGCGGGCGGGATGGCGCAAAGGCCCAGCGGCCCAATATCATTTTTGTTTTTACGGACGACCATTGTATTCAGGCCATGAGTTGTTACGGTTCGAACCGCAATAAGACGCCCAATATGGACCGCCTTGCGCGCGAGGGCATGTTGTTTCACAATTGCTTTGTCACGAACTCTATCTGTGGTCCCAGTCGGGCTGTGATTCAAACCGGCAAGCACAGCCACTTGAATGGCTTCCTTCGCAACGGGATGACATTCGATGGCGGTCAGCAGACTTTTCCAAAGTTGCTCCGTCGGGCCGGATATCAGACGGCGGTCATCGGCAAATGGCATTTGCGCTCGGACCCGACGGGGTTCGATCATTACGAAGTGCTGTATGGCCAAGGACCTTACTACAACCCACCTATGAAGCGCAACGGCCAGCGGATTCAGCACACGGGGTACACGACCGACATTATCACCGACCAAGCTCTGGAGTGGCTGGCGGAGCAGCGCGACAAAACGAAGCCGTTCATGCTGATGTACCAGCACAAGGCGCCGCACCGCAATTGGCAGCCGGGGCCCAAGCACTTGACGAAATACGACGACGTCGTTCTTGCTGAACCGGACACACTGTTTGACGACTGGTCGGGTCGCGGCAGTGCGTCCAAGCAGCAGGCCATGACCGTCGCCAATCATCTCAGCCCCAACGATCTAAAATTTCGCACGCCTGGAAATTTGACACCCGAGCAGAAAAAGACATGGGAAGCGGCTTACGGTCCCAAGAACGAAGCGTTTCAAAAAGCGAATCTGCAGGGCCGCGAGCTGATTAAATGGAAGTACCAGCGTTACGCCAAGGATTATTTGCGCTGTATCGATTCGGTGGACGAAAATCTGGGCCGCGTTTTAGATTACTTGGACGATTCGGGTTTGGCCAAAAACACGGTCGTCATCTACTCGTCCGATCAAGGTTGGTACTTGGGCGAACACGGTTGGTACGACAAGCGGTGGATGTACGAAGAGTCGCTGCGGACGCCGTTGTTGGTCCGCTGGCCCGGCGTCAT
The DNA here is from genome assembly GCA_036337375.1 of Planctomycetota bacterium. Taxonomy (GTDB): domain Bacteria; phylum Planctomycetota; class Planctomycetia; order Pirellulales; family UBA7805; genus JAYZEI01. The sequence continues at coordinate 21,533 of JAYZEI010000261.1, forward strand.
CAAGCCGGGTAGTGAAAACTCGGATATCACGTCCAATCTTGATTTTGCGCAGACGTTTCTCGACATGGCCGGCGCGGAAGACCCCGGCGACATGCAAGGCGCGAGCATCGTTCCGCTGCTTAAAGGCGATTCGCCGAAAGACTGGCGCAAAAGCTTTTATTATCACTACTACGAATTCCCCGGCGCGCATAGCGTCCGACGGCATTACGGTGTGCGGACCGACAAGTACAAACTGATTCACTTTTACGGACTTGGCGAGTGGGAGCTCTACGACCTGGAAAAGGATCCCGACGAAATGAAAACCGTATACGCCGATCCAAAATACAAAGATCAAGTCGCCGATCTGAAACAAGAACTCCAGCGGCTCCGCACGCATTTTGTGGTTCCAGCGGATGACCCGCCGGCGAAGCGTCGAGGGCAGCAGAAGAAGCCGAAGAAGAAAGATGCCTAGCGGAATAGAAGTCCGGCGCTGAACTGTTGCGAACGACGGTGCGAAAATAGTCGGATGCCAGCGGTTGCCCCGATGGCCAGCCTACGGACTGTTCGCGCAAGCACAAAGAAACAAGCACAAAGAAACAAGCACAAAGAAACCGGACCGCCGCAGCGCACGAAAATCAGCCAGCGGCCTGTTCCGTCAGGATTCTCCGCCACCCACGGACGGTAAACGAGACATTCCCGTTACACCGATTCGAGTTCTAGTAATAGCCGATCGACTTCTTCGTGAGTGTTGTAGTGGACCAAGCCGATACGAACCATGCCGTCAGGTTCCACGCCCAGCGTTTCGGTTAGCGGTAAGGCGTAATAGTTGCCATCCCAAACAAAGATGCCTCGGTTACCCAAGTGCCTAGCGAGGTTCTCCGCATTCATTTCTTGGTGAGTGATCGAAACGGTCGGCAGTCTTTCCGCCAGACGTGACGGAGCGGTAATGCCCCAGACGTGAATTTTCGGCAGTTCTGCAAGACCTGCTAAGAGATGCGCCACCAATTCACCTTCATACCTCTGAATCGCAGCAAAGGCCGCATCCAGCGCGGGGGAATTGTCTAAATTTGAATTCTCGCTCGCCATTCGGCCCACGTCGGCGAGGTATTCGATGGCCGCCAGCGTGCCGGCGATGCACTCGTGATTTTGCGTTCCGGTCATCCACTTGTCGGGCAGTGAATTTGGCACGGGGCGAAGTTTGTAGGCTTCGAGTTCTTCCAGCAGTTTACGGCGTCCCCACATGATGCCCACGTGCGGGCCGAAAAATTTGTAGGCGCTGCAAGCTAAAAAGTCGCAGTCAAGCTGAGCAACATCCATTCGTGCGTGCGGTGCGAAATGCACGGCGTCGAGAAATGTCAGCGCGCCCAGATCGCGCGCCCAGCGACAGATGTCCGCGACCGGATTAATCGTTCCGGTCGCATTTGAAGCGCAGCCGACGGCGACCAGTCGCGTCCGTTCGTTCAGTTTCGATCGAAGATCGTCCAGGTCGAGCGTACAATCATCGCGATGGATCGCGACGTAACGCACACGCGCTCCCGCGTCGCGGGCGGCCAGTACCCAAGGCGTAAAATTCGCGTCATGCTCAAGTCGCGTCACGAGAACCTCGTCACCCGGCTGCCAGGTCAGCGACAGCGCGCGCGACAGCGCGAAGGTGAGGCTTGTCATGTTCGCGCCAAAAGAGATACACGCCGGATCGCTTGCGCCGAGCAATTCGGAAACGGCCGCGTGCCCGCGGGCCAGCATCTCATCGCTCTGTTGGCTGGTCGCAAAGTGGCCGCCGTGATTCGCATTCATCCGCATCAAGTAACCGCTAATCGCTTCAATCACAGAATGCGGTACTTGTGTACCTGCCGGGCCGTCCAGAAAAACCGCGGGCCGGCTGTTGACTTCGCGGCTCAGCGCCGGAAATCTTAGACGGAGTTGTTCAACGATATCCGGGGTTAGCGTCATCGACTTACGTTGGTGAGTAGAAATGCCTATCCGCCCGCATTGTAGCTGTCGGCAATCACCCGGATAGAGACGTCGTCGATCCGCGCGTCACCGATCCCGGCCATGGCAAAGCTCACGAACAGCGGCCCGTCGTGTGTGGCCGCGCGATACAAGACGAATTCCTCCCAGCCTCGGGTTCTCGCGATGCGGTGTGCCATCGACGGCCCTGCGTGCGAGTCAAGAATCGTTAGTCCGTCGATGCTGCCTCGAAGTGCGGCGGAAACTTTGACCCAGCCCCTTACTTCGACCATCTGGCCGCGTCGGACAAACACTTCTGGCGTGTTGACCCACTGTACCGCCGACTCGACCGTTTTGGGCGAGGCACGCGGATCGAGCGGTGCGACATGCAACAGCAAACTTTTGCTGCCCGACCGCGGACCTTGGGTTGATAGTTCAGCAGCGGTCGCGAAATGTGTCTGGATGCGGCGGGTGTGACGCCAACCGGCCATGAGCATTTGTTCGAGGTTCTCCATTT
>JAYZEI010000262.1:0-15142 GCA_036337375.1 Planctomycetota bacterium
TACTTTGATGATTCTGTGCCATGCAGCCGATAACGCCGATGATCTTTTTGGGGTCGCATCGCTTGGCGTATTTCAATCGACCCAGTGCGCTATAGATTTTTTCTTCCGCATGCTCGCGGACACTGCAAGTGTTAAACAGTACGACGTCGGCTTTTTGGGCCTGCCCGACAAGTTCGTAGCCGCGCTGACGCAGAGCGGCCACGACCAATTCGCTGTCGAGCACGTTCATCTGACAGCCGACGGTTTCGATGTAGAGTTTTTTTGCCATGCTGCGCGTGCGGGTTAGCTGGATGGACGCCGAGGGAGTCGTCCTCCACCGAGCCACGGCAAAACTGCTCAGCGAGCCGCGTCCCGGGCGAAACCCCCATCCTAGCATGCGCCACAGTCATCAGGCGAGGGGAGAAGTCAATTGGCTGATCGAATTATGACTCCGGAGCGAAGATTCGCACCGTGGCGATAAATAGCGTCAGTGCACCAATGAATGCAAGCGCGGTTTTGATTCGGTCGAATGGTGTGTCACCAATTACGTCGGTTAGCCGTACAACATTTGTTGTCGAGTGTTTCGGCACTTGCGTCGTGTTCTCGAACGGAATATGTGAAGCGATTGTAGGCCGATAGAGTTGGACGGATTGTGCTCCCGGCTGAGCGGCACTCTCGTCAGCGATGGCAACCTTTGGCATGTCGCGTTGCGGCTGTGCCGCGTGCCGGTCAGTTGTTGCTTTCTTTGGCGGCACCGGCGCAAGCGGTGACCATTCTTTGTCGGCGACAGCCTCACGAGCCGGCTGGGCAGCCGGCGACGTTCTAACCGAGGGAGCGATAACTCGCGGGGGTGGGGTGCTGCCGGCAATGATCTGGCTTTGTGGTGTCAGCAGAGGCCGCACGTCGGCCAGGAAAAGTTCGACTCGACCGCAATAGCTACCCACTGTCGACCCGCCACCGGCGCCGAGCAATACACCCGTCAGTTCGCGATGCTTGTTGAAAATTGGGCCTCCCGAATCTCCTTGCCGCGCTTCCACCGACAACTCAATCAGTTCGAAGGGATGCTGTTTACTCGGCGCGACGTACTGAGTGCAACGCCCGGTTGCTTCGCGATAACGTCCACTACCATAACCGGCAATCGTGAGTTGCTCGCCTGGACGTGGGGCGGTCACGGCAATTGTGACCGGCTCGGCGTTCGGTTTTCGAATTGCCAGCGCGGCCAGATCCCACTGTTTATCGGTTTTGATCAGCGTTGCAATGAACTGCGACCCGTCCGCAAACGTGAGCTGTATTGGCCCTGTCGCACCGCGGACAACGTGCCAATTCGTTAATACTAGACCATAAGTGTCAGTTGTGGCAATTAGTGTTCCGGAGCCTAATGATTGTGATTTGTTCTCTGGGACAACGACGCGAACGACAGCGGGATGCGGCCGCTTGGCGGTCGTGGAACGAATGTTCAGCGGGCGAGTACCTCGTCCTGCGACCGGCGGTCTTCATGTGCCACCGGGTAGACAACTCTGCGCATGCAAAGAAGATTGGACGAAAAGTACGGTCAACAAAAGTGCAGCGGCTCGTAGATACACGAGATGTGGAGGCATGGTGGAAAGCGACTCACTGATGAGCTTGGGGAATGTCGCGTTCCGTCGCGTCCGCGGCCGTCTGGCCTCCTCTTCAGTAATGTCATCGACATTTGGCGGCAGTTGCTGTATCGCCGAACTTGGTTGGTATGAAAGCTTACCGAGTCCGTGCCGTTGTCGTGTCCCACACAGCCGCATCATTTGTCATCAAGCGTCGCCGACCGGCTGCCGCGCTGTCACTTAAGCGATGAATGAACCGGTCGGGGCTGCTTTGCGGATCGTAACGCGATTAGCACCCAGCCAATCAGTGACAGAATTGCGGCAACCAGGGTGATTAATCGGATCGGCGGTATGGAATGCGGCGGCTCAGTGAGGGGTCTCACCGCAGTGGGATCGGCCGCTGGATGGATGGGCTGATACGCTATGTCAGCCGCCGCGACAATATTTTGTCCCGCATTAGCGGTGTGCCATTCTTGCAGCAAATGATCCGGCAGGTCACTGGCCGTGCCGGCGCGTTCATGTGGATGAGTTTTGCCTAGTAGTTCAAAGTCGATTCGGTAGCGGTCTGGGATGGCATCGAGGAATAGCTTCGGAAACTGCGGCGGCGGGGCAGCAGATGACCGAGTAGATGCTAGCGGTGGTGGCGTTGTCGCCCGATCTTGGCCCGCGTGACAAGCAACCGCCGAGAGGACGGATATGAAAATCACGCCGTAGATGATCGAATTCTCCCGCATAAGGGGGATATAAATCGCAAATGCCGGACTACGTCAATAGATATTTCGCGAGTCCGGTTGACGACTGTCCGGCTTCTGCTGGATTTTTCTGTGGAGAACGATTAAGTTGCCGACCAGAATTCGAACCCGTTCCAAAAATTTGTGATTGCCCGATGGAATTATTCGCTTCCACGCATTGGCCGGCCGTGTTGACGTTAGGCATTCTTTTGTCGGCTGCACTAGCGGGTGGTTGGCTTGCGCAGTTTTTGCGGCTGCCCCGTGTGACGGCATACCTAGTAGTGGGTTTGCTGTTTGCGCCTGCAACTTTGCAGTGGATGCCGACCGTACTCCAAGCTTACATGCCGCATGTCGGCGAGCAGCACCTAGCGCAACTGGAGCCATTGGGACAATTAGCTATGGCTTTAGTGCTGTTCTCGATCGGCAGTCATTTTCCGCTGACGCGGTTTCGTCAAATTCTCCGACGCGTGTTTTGGCTTTCGGCAGGTGAGATTGGTTTTACGTTTGTATTGGTTGGCGGTGGGCTGCTGCTCCTACCGCTCAATATACCCTGGCAATCAGCGCTTCTCTTTGCATCAATGGCTATCGCCACGGCACCGGCGACGACGATTTTGGTGTTGAAGGAGAACGAATCCGAGGGACCGGTCACCGAATTCACGACTGCGCTGGTGGCGATCAACAATCTGCTTGCCGTCATCTTGTTTGAAGTGTTTTATCGCGGAATTCACCTTTATCAATTCGGCTCCGCTACGACGCTGGGCTGGGAAATAGGTGAATTCGCTGCAGATTTGTTTGGATCGGTAGCACTGGGATTTATTGCTGGTTTGGTGACCAGTTTTGCGTGCGGCTTGTTTTCGCCGGGAAGGTGGTTAGTGGTGTTAGTTGCCGTGAGCACGCTCTTGCTTGGCATTTGTGGGCTTTGGAACATTCCGTACCTACTGACCTTTCTGGCTATGGGAGCTACTGCGGCAAATTCGTCGGACCACGCGGAAAAGATGGTCTCCGAACTGGATCGCTTCACGGGCCTGCTGTGCGTTGTTTTCTTCGTAATTCACGGCGCAGCAATGGACATTAGTACTTTGTACACAGCAGGATGGGTTGGCGTGGCATACATCGTGCTGCGATTGACGGGCAAGTATCTCGGAATCTTTTTCACAGCTGACGCCCACCTCGATGGCCACGACGTGAAGTACTGGTTGGGCACGACGATGTTCGCTCAGGCGGGGGCCGCGATCGCTTTATCGAGTATAGCGGCCGATGGATTAGGCGAGATGGGAAAGCAGATCCGCAACGTGATTTTGGGCACGGTAATCGTGTTTGAATTCGGTGGCCCAATCTTGACGCGAATCGGACTGTTGCAAAGTGGTGAAGTTCCGCTGGGGCACGCCATCCGGCACACGTCGACAACAGTTCTTGGCGAGCTGCGATCGATTATTAACCGTTTGACAACTGCCGTGGGTTTAAATCCTTTTTCCGGGCGTGACCTAAGTCAGTTAAAAGTCGAAGACATTATGCGCAAGAATATTAAACCGATCCCCGCTTCGGCTACGTTCGACGAAGTTGTTGAATTTCTTGAGCAAAGCCACGACAACAATTTGCCGGTTGTTGACAGCCAACTGCAAGTGAAAGGCGTGCTGCGGTACGAGAATTTGCGCCATTCGTTGTTTGATCCCGATCTGGGTTTGTTAGTCCGCGCCGAGGATTTGGCAGTACCGGCATTCCAAATCCTCTATCCCGATGACAGTGTGGAACGGGTGTGGAATCTCTTTCAACGCAGCAACGTTGATTCGATGATGGTCGTCACGCGTGATCAGCCGCATGTTTTTGTGGGACTGGTGCGGCGGCGCGAACTCTTCCGGCTGTTTTTGACGGAACAAAACAAAGGATCCACCGCCCAGCACGAATAAAAGTCCAGCGGCTGCTGCCCTGAGAACATGCAGCGGTACTGGTGTTGCTAGCTAAATAAGTTAAACTGAACAATCCCCGCTGGTTGCTGCCAAGTCGGCTGGACCACTGAATTAGCGAAGTAGACGCCGCCGTCGAAGAACGGCTAATATCCGGGGCCCCACTCCGAGAGCGAAAGGACCTACGCGTTGTCTACGTCAGTATCTGATAGTGGTATCCACGCCCGTGATAAATCGTCCCGCGCCGCGGTTGTCGCTTCGCCGGAAACTGTTCCGTCGTTCGGTCCGTCCGACCCGCCCACGGGGCAGCCGCAGAAGATTAGTGAGCCGGCTGGCCTAGTCGATCGCTTGATAATGTGGACGGCGTTGATCGCACCTTTCATGGGTTTTATTGTGGCGGTTATCTATTGCTGGGAAGTAGGCTGGGTCACGTGGCCGTTCTTGGTCATGGCAGTGGTGTTTTGGATTATCTCGGGGAAGGGCGTAACGGTCGGGTTTCATAGATTGCTGACACATAATTCATTTGAAACTTATCGCCCCTTGCGGGCGATGTGGATGATGTTGGGTGCACTTAGTGTCGAAGGATCGCCTTTGGTTTGGTGCGCTGTGCACCGCCGTCATCATGAATTGTCGGACCAAATCGGCGATCCGCATTCACCCAACTTGCACGGCAAAGGTGTATGGAACTCGATACGAGGGTTTGCTTACGGTCATTGTGGATGGCTGCTGACGCAGTACTGGTCGAATCCAGATTTGAAGCGATATGTTCCCGATCTGCTAAAAGATAAATTTCTCGTTGCGGTTGATCGCATGTACTACATATGGGTCATTCTTAGTTTGGCCCTGCCTGCAGCCGTGGGCGCGTTGATTACGATGAGTTGGAACGGCGCGTTGCTTGGCCTGTTGTGGGGCGGATTGGCGAGGATTTTTATGGGCCATCACATTACGTGGTCGATCAATTCGGTCTGCCATATTTTCGGTAGCCGGCCGTTCAAATCTACTAATGATAAATCTACCAACAATCTGTTGTGCGCGATCTTGGGATTCGGCGAGGGTTGGCACAACAACCATCACGCTTTTCCGACCTCGGCGCGGCACGGCTTGTTTTGGTGGCAAGTTGACACAAGTTGGCTGACCATTCTCGCGATGAAAAAATTGGGGCTGGCTTGGAACGTCAAGTTGCCGGCCGAGGAAATCATGAAAATGAGTTGCGCCGATCATGAATCGCGCTGACCGTCGTTTCATTGCTACGGCGGCCCTCTAATGTTTCCTGCTTGAAACTCGGGATTAGGGATTCAAGCTGGATTTGTCGCGAAATTGTTCCGTTGCAGGTCGAGGACTGGACCCCAATCGCGCCGAGGGGCTACCATATAGTCACTGGCCGGGGGGCTCTTATTGGCCAGATTCGGCTTTTCATCTGCGGTTCGCGGAATAAATCAAACGGCTGTTCGAGAATAACTTTGTAACGGAACAAGAGCAGTGACAGATCACGCATTCGCAGCTTCGGGTATTCATAGCGTCGTCTCCGACCTTGAACGCAATATGTGCCGTGTGGTACTCGGCAAGCCGGAGGTGGTCCGCTTGTGTACAGTCGCATTGCTGGCTGGCGAGCACGTTTTGCTTGAAGACGTACCGGGTGTCGGCAAGACGCTTGTTGGCAAAGCGCTAGCCAAGAGTGTCAGCGGCCGTTTTTGCCGCATTCAGTTTACACCCGACCTGTTGCCAAGTGACATAACGGGGAGCAGCATATTTCGTCAGGCCTCGAGCGACTTCGAGTTTATCAAAGGTCCGATCTTCGCAAATATTGTGCTTGCAGACGAAATTAATCGCACGACGCCGCGCACGCAAAGTGCGCTGTTGGAGGCGATGAGTGATCATCAGGTTTCATTTGACTCGGTTACTTATGACTTGCCGCGACCATTTATGGTGATCGCCACGCAGAACCCATTTGAATTTGAAGGAACGTATCCGTTGCCTGAGAGCCAGCTAGATCGATTCCTCATGCGAATTGCGGTTGGATATCCCAGTCGTGACGACGAGCTTCAGGTTCTAGATAGCCATCAAGATGGCGAGCCCGTGGATCATCTGGCTCCGGTACTAAATTGTGACCAGATTAGGTCACTGCAGCAGGCGGTGCGGGAGGTGCGTGTCGATGATGCGATTCGCCATTACATATTGGATATTGTTGAAGCCACGCGCACCAACGAAGAGTTGCACATGGGAGTGAGTACGCGGGGTGCCATTTGCCTGTGCCACGCAAGTCAGGCGCTCGCATTTGTTGAGGGCCGGGACTTTGTCGTGCCGGATGATGTTAAACGGCTTGCCATCCCGGTGTTGTCTCATCGGGTATTGGTACGTAGTTACCTCAACAGTGGACATCGTGAAGCGACCGAGGCGGTGATTGAGCGCGTCCTTGAGGATATACCAGTTCCGGAATAGTGCGCAACGCAAACGGCAGGTTCGGTGGCTCGTCGACCTTGCTGGGATGACATCTATGAAACTGCGGCGCAAAACGGTCATCTGTCGCGAAGGCTGGTATTACTTGCTCGTCTTGGCCTTCATCATTACCGGCTCAATTTTGCGCGAGGTAAATTTGCTGTTGGTGATGGCTGGAATGATGTTCTTCCCTTTCGTTTTCAATTGGCGGGCGGTGGTTGTCGGCCTACGGACGGTGAACTTTACCAGGCGGTTGCCGCGGCAAGTTGTGGCGGGCGATCTATTGGTCGTTGACCTCGTCGTGGAAAAGCAGCCAAGCCGATTTTCATTGCGGCGGCCATCCAGTTGGGGCCTCGTTGCCTCGGACTGTATCAGAAGAGAGTCAAATGATCGTAGACGGGACAAACCGTTGCGGCCAAGGTTGATATTTTGGCGGGTTCCGGTCGGCCAGCGGCGACGGGATTCGTACCGGGTTCGTTTGAATCGGCGCGGACGTTACGAGTTTGGGCCGCTGACCGTCTCGACTCGATTTCCACTTGGTTTGGTGCGGCGGACGATGGTTGTTGACGACCAAGATACGATCGTCGTGTTGCCGCGGCTGGGCCGTTTGACGAAGCAGTGGACGAACGTGTTCCGCGAGGCGCACATTGGGACGCGGAGCCACCAAAAAAAGGTCGGCGTGTTGGAGGGCGATTTTCACAGCCTCCGCGACTGGCGGCCAGACGACGGACAGCGCTGGATTCACTGGCGGACAACTGCGAGGCGCGGATCTCCGGTGGTACGGCAATTCGAACGTCAGCAGAATCAGAACCTTCTGCTGCTGGTGGATTTGTGGCGGCCGAAAAAGGCCAATGCGGCGGATGAAGAGGCGGTGGAACTGGCGGCGAGTTTCGCAGCGACTGTAATCACGGATGTTTGTCGTCGCGGCAGCAGTTATTTGCATCTGGGGATCGCGGGAAGCGAGATCGTATCGCGCGAGGGGCCGGCTTCCGTTGGGTTGTTGAGCGAGCAACTTGAAATGCTTGCCGCCGCGCAGGCCGATTCGACCGACCGATTACCCGAGTTGTTATCTCGGACACTCAATACACTGCGACCGGAAATGTCGGTCGTCATTATTAGCCCGCGACAACTCGACACGAGTGATACCGAGCAGTTCGCTGAGCTGTGGGCCGATCCCGGTCGCCGCACCTCGATCGGACATATCGTGACGATTAACTCGGGGAGTGAAGAGATTGACCAATTTTTCCAACTGGACTAGCGGATCGTGAAAATCGAGCGTCGATTACAGTTTGCCATCGCCGTTATGGCGTCGATGGGGACTTTGTTACTCGGTATGGGATCGGCCAACATATTGTTGCCCATGGCCGCTATCTTGGTCGCGACCAGCAGTCTCTATCTGACGGACAAGTATCACTGGGTTGAACTCAATCGCAATGTCGCGAGTCTGGCGGCTGTCGCGGCGGTTTGCCTATCCGTTGTCGATTTCTTTCAATTGGGTCGCGAGCGGCAGCTGCTGGCGATTGCCTACTTACTGATTTACCTGCAAATCGTGCTGATGTATCAGCGAAAAGATGTGCGAGTTTATTGGCAATTGCTGATGCTTAGCCTCTTGCAAGTCGTGGTCGCCTCTGCCCTTAATTTCGGCCTGGGCTTTGGCATTATGCTGATCGTTTATATGTTTGTCGGCCTGTTTGCACTTTCGGTGTTTTTCAACTACCGAGAAGTGGCCCGCGTTCGAGGGCCGAGTCGGGAAGATTGGGCGAGGAAACCCCAATCGCCTTGGAGGCGGCTGACGATTGTCAACGAAATCGTCGGACAAGAGCGAATTGCGGCGCGCGAAGAGGACGCCACGGTTGGTTTGTGGGAGCGCACCATTCGGGTCGGCATGGGCACGCTGATTTGTACTTTCGGCATGTTTTTGCTCATGCCGCGATTCGGCGACGATTTGTCGATTCGCCGTATTACGGCCGGTCGCATGGTCGGATTTAACGATACCGTTGAACTTGGCACGTTAGGAGAGGCATTTGAGAATCCTGAAGCCGTGATGCGGGTGTGGTTTCGGCATCCGCGGACGGACAAACCATACAAGATCCACACAGAGCCTTTGTTCCGCGGCACAATTCTGACGGACTATGCAAAGGGAAAATGGCGATTAGATGTGATATCGCCGCAAGACAGATCATTCCTGATCAGGGACCTGCCCGATAGCAATGTACCGCGCGTGAATGTGGAAATCGGTCTGGAACCACAACACGAAGACACGGTCTGCGCGGTTTATCCGTTGTTTAGCACGGGTCAAAAAAACATGCTGGAATTTCACGAGAAGCGGCAACAAGTAATTCGCACAACCAGTAGCAGTTCAAAATTTGAGGCGAAGTTGTGTACTACGGCATTTGAAAACGGGCTGCAAAAGCATATCACTCCGGTTTCGCGAATCTACGACGCGCTTTATATCGATCATCGTACACAGACGCTCTTCGAGTTTATGCGGAAAAAGCTGACGAACTATCCGGGAAAAGGTGACGAAGATGGACCCCTGAAGAACGTTGTCGCTTTGACCAATCGGATTCTGGCCGACTCCGGATTGACCGCAGAGGACATCGTTGGCCGTGCCCGAAGCTTGGAACAACACTTAAAGGCGTCGGGCGATTACGAATATCAACTTGGTTCTGTCGGACGGAGTCCCCAAATCGATCCAGTCGAGGACTTCGTCGTCAACAATCCGCGTGGTCACTGCGAGTACTTTGCCAGTGCGTTGACGTTGATGCTGCGTAGCCAAGGCATTCCCGCCCGCATGGTGGTCGGTTTTAAGGGTGGGGAATGGAATTCGCTGGGCGGCTACTATCAGGTTCGTCAATTGCACGCCCATTCGTGGGTTGAGGCATTTGTCGAAAACTTGCCGCCAACTTCCGGTATGCAAACGAATGCTGGGTGGCTGCGACTGGACCCGACGCCCGGCAGTAACGAGGCCGATGAACTGATGGAGGCGATAACACTGGCAGATCGCATCAGCGAGTGGGCGAATTTCGCGGAATTTATCTGGTCGACGTATGTTGTTGATCTCGATGCCAAGCGGCAGCAGGAGGGCATCTATGTTCCGCTAGCCACGATGATCGATATCGGCCGAACTCTGGCCACTAAGCAATTCTGGGCCGAGGCACTCCCGGATGCGATCATTCCCGAACAAGATGAAGAGACGACTGCCAGTGGTGGCGGCTGGTTTAATCGGCGCGTTGGTGTGCTGTCGATCTTCCTGCTGCTGTTATTGTTGTGTGCGATCCGATTGCGGGCACGCCTGTCGCTGCGTTGCAGGTGGAGACGGACGGAAGAGGGAACGGGGTTCGGGCTCAGGCGAACCCAGGTCATTTCTTTTTATCGGCGGCTAGAAATAATTTTACGAAAAAATGGTTTTGTCCGTCCGTCGGGTCAGACACAGCACGAGTTTGCAGTCGCGGCGGCCGGCCAGATGATCGAAAGCCCAACTCGCGCGGCGGTCGCGCCGATTCCACGGAAAATTGTTGAAATGTTTTACCGCGTCCGCTTCGGTGGTGTCACACTAACGCAGACGCAGCGCGAAGAAATCGATGCGGCATTGGGTCAATTAGAAAGGGCGCTACAGGATCAATCATGAAGATTGGCATCGTAGGATATCAGGGATGCGGAAAAAGCACTTTGTTCCGCTGGCTCACGGAGCTGGAAGCCGACCCGTCGCTGTCCCACACAACACAGTCGGCAATGGCGGAAGTGCCCGACGCTCGGCTGGCGCAACTGTGCGAAATCTATCAGCCCAAAAAAGTAACGCTCGCGTCGCTGGAGTTGGTCGATACGCCCGGCCTCGACGCGGCCCACGAAGGCAACGCCGCGAGATTGAGTTTGATTCGAGAGGCGGAATGTCTGATCCATGTCGTCGACGCATTTAGCGGGGTCGATCCACTCACGACTCTGGCTTCGTTTGATGAGGATTTATTATTTGCCGATATGGAGTTGGTTGCTCGTCGCATTGAGAAGCTGCGCGAATCCGTCAAAAAGCCTCGACCCACGCGAGAACAGGAGCAGACGGAACTGGCCGCGCTTGAACCGTTGTTAGAAACATTGGAATCGGGAACGCCGCTGGCCGAGGTCGAAATGACCGACGAGCAAATTAAGGCAACGCGATCGTTTCAACTGTTGACAGAAAAGCCACGACTCGTTCTTTTGAATCTGTCGGACGACGACTCGCCACAGCGATGGCTGGAACAGATGGCGTCCGACGTCGAAGCAGTGGCGATCCCTGCCGGACTTGCGGTTGAACTGGACCGCATGGATGAAGCCGACCGTCGGGATTTTGAGGCGGAACTAGATTCGCCGATTATCGATCGCGGCGACTTACTGCGGATGATCATGACAGTCTCGGGCCAGATGTTATTTTTTACGGCGGGCGACAAGGAGGTTCGTACCTGGATGATCCGAACGGGCGGAACGGCTGTCGAAGCAGCCGACGGAATCCACACGGACTTAGCACGCGGCTTCGTCCGCGCTGAGACGATGCAATGCGACGACCTGTTCCGGTTAGGTAGCGAACGCGAAGTGAAGGCCGCCAATCTGATGCGTCGCGAACCAAAAGACTACGTCATCCAGAACGGCGACATTTTGCACATTCTTTCGAATGTATAGCGAGAGGCCGAAGGGGTGTGCGCCCGGGCGGGGAAAACGGCCTTAGCCCTTTACCCCGTTCTCACTCAATTTGCCGCCGCAGGAGAATCACCTCGTCGACGTTGTGATCATGGCCGTTTTCGTAACCGACCGGAATGGTGCGATCGACCATATAGAAAGCGCGGTGCCGCTTAATATCGCCCGTATCCTCACCCAGCTCGCGACCGATCTGATAGCCATCCGGATAAATGAAGTTGTTCACAAAGTTATCAGTGCCCCAACGGGGTGGGGTCGAGACTTCGAAGTAACCAACGGTGATCCAGACGGCGTACACATTCGAGCGGGTCGTAGTCAGGTTGCCCAGACGGTTAATCGGCTGGTACTTGAAGTACGAATTGGCCGACGAATCGGCGTAGGACTTTTCGGGCTTATCTTTAAAGCCATCCGTCGTATCACGGAACAATGGAAAATCTGTGCCCAAATTAATTGAGAAGTCAAGGGCGAGTACGTGCCGGCGCAATAGTGACGCATCGACACCGGTGAAATCCACGGTATCGACGACAACGCCGTTGTCGAGGTCGCGATAATTGATGTAAGGGTGCAAGTCATAATTTCCCTGCGAGCGATACGGCAGACAGAAATAGCTTGGTGCGTTGACAGGGTAAAAGTCCTGCTGTTGGCCGGCAAGTTGATTTGTCGGCTCGCGTGCCAGAATCCGGCTTTCCATGTCGTTGCCCGACGTGTAGCCGCGCCGATGGCGGACGAACGCCTCCCAACTTGGCCCCGGGTGCCGTTGATCTTCCAGATGCTCGTTGTTCCGGGGATCTTTTCGTCCGTGCATCAGTGCCCACCAGACACGCGCGTCATAAATTGTATTCAGGTTGACTCGACCGGGTTCTCGGTAATTGGAGATGTAGTTGTAGGGTGGCGCGTAGTTCTTCTTTTTGTCGAAATTACTGTCCGGTGCTTCAGGATTGCGCTGGTCAACTCCGTCTTCTCCCATCAAATCGGTCGCATTCAGTGCCGTATGGCTGTTGCTGTAATAAGACGGCACGTGCATGAAATCGAATACGCGGCCAAGTTGAATCCCGGGATTTTGCTGCCCTTTCAGCGAATGGAAGAAGTTCATCAGGTGACCAAAAGCAATGATCGGCGCGTTGTTTTTATAGGTGTTATTGAAGTTGCGATAAGGATTCAAGTTTACCGGACTGCTACTTACGTTCGCCGAGTGGACGCTCGTGAACTCCAAACCTAAAAATCCAGCGCTGGTGGATGGAACTTGCATCAATTCGAACTGGCTGATGAACGGCCGGTCATTCCAAACCAGCCAAGGGAATGGCGTCTGGGGATCGCCCACATAAGCGGCGCCGCCTGCGGTCGAGAACCAATCGGCCGTATCAATGCGATCGACGGTAACGTTCGGCGCGCTTGAAAATGTCCGGTTCAAAAAGCCCAGGCTGTGAATCAAATCCGCGGCAAACGCGTGTCCGGTTGAGGCTTGCGAACCTGTCGGATCGATTATCGCCGGCCACCAAAGGTTGCGGGCGTACACATCCGGATTCGTCCCGGCCAACAAAGTGCGACCGCGTTCGCGCGACCGCAACTCAACCGTACCGGAACGCGCCTCGTCGCGGTTGTAAACCGTCAGATCGACGGGAATCCAATCGACGGTCATGTACGGATTATCGACCGGATGGTACGGCAGCGTGGGATTGGCCAACCGCTGTAAAAAAGCCGTCCGGTAATTCATCTTGGTGTCGTTACGATCCGGCAGGGGATCCTGACCGGTTAGGTCTTGCACACCTTCCCAGGGTTTCAGAAAGTCGGGGTCCCAGGGAAGCCGCGTATCCATAATCAGGGCGACCGGTGAGTTTCCGCCAACCCCGTTGGCATTCATTCCGTCGGGCTGATCCAGCGGTACGTCCAGCGGCACCCCTTCATCGTCATTTTCTGTAATCCTGCGACTGTAGCGATGACCATCGTTAATAATTTCTGGATTGGGGTTACCATCAAGAATTTGCGATAGCTTGTCGGGTTTCGGATAGTAGTTGGCCCGCAGCGGTTCCGACACATTCAGGCCCATTGCAATTGGTGAATCCCATCCCGGCGGAGTGGCGGGTTTCGTTTTACAGATAATCGCCTTGGGCACTTTAATTTGTGCGTTGGCCGGATAGTCGGATGAGCGGTCACCGTTGGTGACGTGGATCTTGCCTTCCAAAGCAGTGCCCGCCTCCGGCGCTAATTTGATCATTTGACGGTTCTTCGGATCGTCGTCTTCAAGATGGCTGATGATGGTGTGAGTCCGCGGACCAACAACCACGTATTCACCGGGTGAGAGCAGTGTGTTGGGATCGTTGCCACCTTCAAATTGATTGAAGTACGTCGCGTCACTGTTGTTGGTTGGTACGTTGGTCGAGAACCAGATGTAGCGATCTGCCCTAATTCTGATTTCTTGAACCTCTATATCACCGCGTTCCCCCGCAAGGAATGGTGCCGTGTAAGCGAGGATTTCCCCGACCCCGGCGTCTGCATCACGGGGAGCCGGAGGCTCCATGTACAGTTTTTTGCGAGCTATGGGATCTTTAATGATGTCACTTATCGACGGCGTCGGTCTTTGGTCGTTAACCGTAGTTACATGCGGCGCGGAAATGGCGATTCGCCAGACCGGGTTGTCTCCATTGCCGCCGTCATCCATGCGTGCCAAGTCCAGCTTGCCGTTGGTAAACAACTCGGCCGAATGCGGCCGGTGTGGACTGGCTGGACAATAGACTTCGAAGAACGCCGATCCGCGGGGAACCCGATCTTGGTCGAAGTGCGCGTCGCCGTCGGCAACCTTGTGATCGCTGTCATCTTCGGTGGAAGCCATCCAACCGCCGGCCATTTCGGGATCATCACTCGGGATTGCATCCTTGATCGCGTTTTTTAGTCCGCGATCATGCAGCGCCAGACTTTCCGACAGCAGGGCAACCGGTGTCTCGCAACCCCAGACGAGACGGGGTGAACCGTCAAAGTTTTCGGTTGATGGATTTGTGTCCCAGCCATCGACGAATGGAAAGGGATCGTACCTGAACGGGGTCATGATGGCATCCGGGTCACGAAAATCGACCACGTTGACCGCGTATTGGGCCACGTGGCGAGCAAACTTCTCATGCGCGATTCTTACCTGACGTTCATCGTCCACATCTCCGTCGGGTCCGAGGTAGTGCGCCAGAATGGCGTCTTCGTCGACCACGGCGAGCATCAGGCAGTAGAGTTGCCGGGCGTAGTCTTGCCGAACCGAATAATCGCCTCCATATGCGATGCTTCCGTTGGCTTGCGGTTCGCCACCGTGATAAGCGGCGTAGCGTCGTTGGAGGTTGCCGCCGGCTGCGTCTACGGAGGGACTGAAGTTACCGTCTCGGTTGAAGTCCGGCCTGACACTGTCAAAGGGATGTCGGTACGGTCCTCCATTCTCCGCCTGGGTCGCTTCCGCCACATCGGCAACACCATTGTCGCCCAACTTGCCGTACAGCAATTCGCGGCCGATTTCGGCAGGTTCATCGACGATTCCATGTCCGGGGCTACCTTCTTCGGTATCGTCGTCCCGACCGTTGCCAAACAGGCGATTGACGTTGAATTTTAGTCCCGCCAACATCTCCGGCGCGAGGCAATCGTTTTCAATCAGATTCCGTACAATCGCCTCGGCATCGCCGGGGTTGCTGCTTTCCTGGTCTTGAAGTATCCGCGCGATAAACAGGTCGACAATGTGTCGCGGGATTATTTGTTTCGTATACGCGTCGGCGAATTTTTTCCGCTGGCTCTTGTCGTTATTTCCGTGGAAGATTGCCGGGGAATAGACGGGCATATCCCAACTTTCCGACGTGATGACGTGGCGGTTGGCGAC
>JAYZEI010000263.1:0-7112 GCA_036337375.1 Planctomycetota bacterium
TGGCGGTCGAAGTGGCCCTCCGCGCCTATGCGGATAAAGAAGGCGAAGACGAAGAAAAATGGGGCATTGTCGGTCTACTACACGACTTCGATTACGAGCGGTGGCCGAATCCACCAGACCATCCCCTCAAAGGATCGGAAATCCTGACAGCTCGAGGATATCCGGATGATGTTATTTACGCCATTAAATCACATGCCGATTATTTGACCGACTGTCCGCGTGTGTCGAGATTGGATAAAACGCTCTATGCCTGTGACGAATTGGCCGGATTCTGCACCGCCGTAGCCTTGATGCGCCCCGACGGCATCCACGGCATGCAGGCCAAAAGCGTCCGCAAAAAAATGAAGCAGAAAAGTTTTGCGGCAAACGTGAGCCGCGAAGACATCGTCCGCGGCGCCGAAGATTTGGGCGTCGATCTCAACGAACATATTCAATTCGTGATCGATGCCATGCTGACGATCGCCGAACAACTGGGACTGACGGGAGGTTCTGTTGACGGCGGATGAGTCATCCAAAAGGACGATGGGCGAGTTGCGATTGTGGGACACGGTCAGCATCATCATCGGTATCGTTGTTGGCGTCTCGATCTTTAAGGCCCCGCCGCTCATCTTCTCCAATGTCGCAACACCCTGGCACGGCTTTGCCGCATGGTTGCTTGGCGGAGTGCTCGTCATGCTGGGTGCCTTTTGTTACGCGGAATTGGCGGCCAGATATCCGGCATCTGGTGGTGACTATGCGTATCTAACCCGCGCGTTTGGTTCTTGGGCCGGCTTCCTGTTTGGCTGGGCGCAACTCGTGGCAGTTTTTACGGGCAGCATCGCGATCATGGCGTATGTCTTTGGCGGCTATGCGGTCAGGTTATTTAACGTCTCAACCGGGAACGCAGGATCGTGCGCCGCACTGGTAATTGTTGTACTAACGGTTTTGAATTGCGCCGGTCTGACATTTGGGAAGACGACGCAAAACGTCTTGACTGTTGCCAAGATTCTTGGCTTGGCCGGGCTGGTATTGGCCGGCTTGGCCCTGGGGACCGGTGGCAATCCACACGCCACAAACATAGCCTCCGAAAATCCAAACTTCGGGATCGCGATGGTGTTAATTCTCTACACGTTTGGGGGATGGAACGATGCCGTGTTTGTGACGGCCGAGGTTCGCGATCCGCGGCGGAACGTTCCCCGGGCACTGCTGATCGGGATCACGCTCATTGTGACACTGTATATATTGGTCAACCTGGCGTATCTTAACGCCTTGGGTTTTGATGGGATTCGTCAGTCGAAGGCCCCGGCTGCGGATGCTCTATTACAGGTTGGTTTAGGCGATTGGGCATCGCGTGCTATGAGTTTACTGGTGATGGTCTCGGCAATGGGTGCGATCAACGGCATGCTGCTCACCGGCTCGAGAATCTTTGCCGCGCTGGGCCGCGATCATGCGATATTTTCTCGGCTCGGTCGCTGGAGTGTTCGCCGCGGTGCACCGATAAATGCACTCGCCGTCCAGGCGATTATTGCCATCTTGATGATCCTCCTGGTAGACACGCTTACCGGTCGCACGATCCTAGACTGGTGTTATCAACGTTTGGCAATGGTCCCGCCAGATTGGAATGATTTCGACGGTGGATTTGACAAACTGGTTGCCGGAACCGCGCCGATCTTCTGGCTGTTTTTTCTTTTGACCGGCATTTCGGTTTTCGTTTTGCGTGAGGCGGCAACAGAGCATCGTTATGGCATGCCGTTGTATCCGTGGCCGGCGATTCTGTTTTGTATCATGTGCGGCTACATGCTTTGGTCCAGCATCAATTACGCCGGAAAAATCACGCTGATCTGGGTTGTCCCGCTATTGCTGGGGGTTCCCCTATACTTTTTTACCCGTCGATCCGCCCGCGGAGATTCCTAGCGTGTTCGCTGGGCAAGCTGACTTCCCCGCCATTGAGCAGCGAAAAATGCGGTCACCGGCCTACCGCCGCTGTTGACAATCGCCCAGCCAGCGACCACAATTGAGACTCGATCTCAGATACAGTCGATGGCTCGGAAAAATGCCGGTTCACCAACAAACCATTCGCGCCGATTCCGCCTGCGGCACCTGCCCTTCCGGGGAATTTGTCTGTCACTGCTACGAAGTGACGGAGGCCAACATCCGTTCGGTGATCCGGAAGATCGATGCCCAATCCGTCGAAGAAGTAACGCTGCACACGCGAGCCGGCGCGGGCTGTACTGCCTGCCATTACCGAATTCGACGGATGCTGGCTGGGCTCGCACCGACCTGCGGCCCGTTCGAAACGTGCAACGAGTGCGGCTTCGACCAGAATCACTGCGATTGCCCGGTGGCCTAGCAGTTCTCGCCACTGAATTCTAACCGCCGGCCGGGGCGTCACCGATTTGTTGCGCCAAATAATTCTCAAGTCCGGCCATTTTGATCAGATCCAACTGCGCTTCGGCCCAATCGACACTTTGCTCTGATTCGACGACCATCCGTTCCATCAAATCGCGGCTGCCTGAATCTTTGTCGTTAATCGCGGTCTGAACGCCATCGTTGTAAGCCGCGATGCCTTTCAGTTCGAGCTGCATGCCATTTTCGATTTGCTCTTTTGGCGTTGCGCCAACTTTTATCACATCGTAGCGTGCGATTTCTGGAACGCCGTCGAGGAAAAGAATGCGATCGATAACTTCTTCTGCGTGTTTCATCTCTTCAATCGACTCGGCGTAATAATGGTCGGCCAGTTTGTTTAGGCCCCAGTTCCGGCACATTTTTGAATGAACGAAATACTGGTTGATCGCCGTCAGTTCAACTGTGAGACCGGCGTTTAGAGCTTCGATTACTGCGTTGCTGCCTTGCATGTCTTTATCTCCAAAACGGAGGTGTCGTAACCAGGTAAATCACACTGGCCTAGATTCTATGGCGACCCAACGTGAATCGTCCAGGGGACAAGATCAAAAGTTGTGTCTTACGTTCGCTACTGATACATGTTGTCGTTTCACCGCCATCAAGATTGCGACTCATTATCAGCAGCCATCGGGGCCGCCAATTTTTCCATCCCCGAAACACTGTGTCCGCAGCTGTACCCACCGATAATCTTCGCTGGCGACGGTAATCATCAACGCGGCCATCGCGACCAAAGATAATTCCAGGATTCGAGCCACTAGTGCGAATGCTGTGATTGCGATACTGCCAGCGGGCGTCACCCCGTTGTCGATTTCTCTGACAGCATCTCAGCCGCCAACAGCCTGACAAGTTTCTTCAAATCCGCTTCGATTGACGATTCGCTTTCGAGCTTTCACCACCGCCGAAAAGGCTTTCCAACTTTGACTGACCCTAAAGGCTTCTCTGAGCCGAATACCTTGTTTGTATGTAGGCATTGGGGCCTACGATGGAGAAAATGAATGGTTCGATGGCGAGCAGCCATGGTGGCTCGAAATCAAAACGGCATCCGTCGTCGCAGCGTTTCGAGTGCGGCTCTGCTCGCGCTGCTGTCATTGACGTGGCCCGGACAACCCGCGGCTTCCGCCGCATCTCCAGTCGGCAACAACTCCCGTGCCGCGCGGACAGAGGCGACGCGGGCGATTCCGTTCGACGAACTCGACGCCGACGCACAGCGCAAAGTCAACTCGGTGCTAAATCGCACCACTATTTACCGCCGCTTGCCAACCCAGTTAGTCGAATGCGATGCGAGGTACTTCATCTTCTTGGTTCGGCACCCGGAAGTTATCGTAAACATCTGGCGGAAGATGAACGCGACCGAAATGGTTCTGCAACGAAAAGGGCCTGAGAGCTTTTATGCCAGCGACAATGCCGGCACCATCAGCAATATCGAGTTTCTTTACGGCGACCACAAGACGCACATCCTCTACTGCGAAGGCACCTACGATGGGTCAATGACGGCGAGGACCATCCGGGCAAATTGCCTGATTATCTTACGGTCTGAATACGTACGTCACGCCAACGGGCATCAGTACGTGTCGAACAAGATGGACATCTTCCTCAGCGTGAAGAATTTTGGTGTCGACTTGGTCGCCCGCGCATTTCAGAACTCGATTGGCAAGACGACGGATCAGAATTTCGTCGAAACAGCGAACTTCGTCACAAAACTCGGCCGCACCACCGAGCGCAACGGACCGGGCGTGCAGCGACTGGCATCGCAACTCGAAGAACTCGATCGCGAAACCCGAAAGAAGTTCTTTGACATGGCCGGCAGCATTTACGATAAGGCCACCCGACGCGACCAAGCGTCCGCCGACCCAGCGCGAGTAACGCGGGCTCGGCAATCCCAATAGTTCGAGCTGCGATCTTTCCGGCTCGGCACCCCCACGCAAATTCAATGTGTTTGATGCGTATCAAGCCATTACTCACGGCAATTTAGCGTATTTCACATTGAGCGCGATCCAGTTGGCGGCCCATTCTTTTCACGTTAGATAGAATTCGTTATCGCGGTTCAATTTTTCTCGAAGTTGACGGTCGCAAAAATGAGGATTCCATGGAATCATGGAAAGTCGCATTTTAATTGACCACCGCGTTCCTGCGGAATTTCATGTCGGACCGTTCGAACAAGCAGCCGCTCACGCGCACGCTGTGGCGGTCACCGAAAACCAATTGTTTTGAATGCGATGACGGCCTGTTATACTGTCGGGGTTGAGCGAAGCGTTTTTCGTCACCGGCACCTCGCCGTTTACAGAGGTTCACTTCTTGCAGGACGAAACGCCACATGCCCGATCGGCTCAAAGTTTTACTAATTGAGGATAATCCTGACGGCGCCGCCTATATCGGCCGCCTGTTCGACCGTGCGGGCACGACGGCCATGATGGAGTGGGCGTCGAAGTTCCAGACGGGAATGAAGCGTCTGGCGGAAGGAAATCTGGATGCCGCGCTGATCAATCTAGATCAACCTGAATGTCAAGGATTGGAGACGCTGGCCCGCGCACGCGCACAAAATGATGAAGTACCGATCATCGTGCTGACCACGCTCGACGACGTTGATACTGCGGCAGCTGCAGTTCATCGGGGCGCAGACGATTTTATTATTAAAGAGCACTTAACGGCCGACCTGCTGCACCGCTCGATTGAACACGCAGGGCGTCACCGTCAAGCGGCCGAAGAGTTGGCCTACTCCAAAGAGGCGCTTAAGCGCAGTGATCAGCGGTTCGCGGCCATCTTGAATGCGTCATTGGACTGCATCATCACCATCGACGCTGACGGGTGCATCCTGGATTTGAATCCTGCCGCCGAACGCATGTTGGGATTCAGCCGAGATGAAGCGCTATCGCAGGATATGGGCGACTTACTGTTGGACGAAAAGTCACGCAAGCGGTTGCGACGTAATGTCGAGCAGTATCAAAACCGGGGCGAAGGTTCGATGCTGGGAACACGCATCGAATTGACGGCAATCCGAAAGAGTGGCGAACCATTCATTGCCGAAATGGCCACGCAGCCGATTCCTATGCACGGCACACTGGTGTTTACGGTGTTCCTGCGAGACATTACGGCAAGGCGGAGAGCGGAGGAAGAACTCAAACGATACTCGACCGACTTGGAACGCAGCAACCAAGATTTGGACCAGTACGCTTCGATTGTCTCGCACGATTTGCTCGCACCGCTACGAGCCGTTACCAGCTTTTGTGAATTACTCAAACGGCACTACGGTGGGCAACTAGATGAAACTGCGGATGAATACATCCAGTTTATCGTGGAAGGGTCGGAACGGATGCGGACGCTGGTCCAAGACCTGCGAACGTACGCCCGTGTGGCCACCGAGGCAAAACCGCTGGAACGCCTCGATTGCCAAGCGGTCATTCGTCGCGTGCTAAACGATCTTGACGCCGAAATCTATGAGAGCGAGGCGAATGTTACCAATGACCCGCTGCCGGTTGTCATGGCCGATAAGACACAATTGACGCAACTGTTCCAGAACCTGATTGCCAACGCGATCAAGTACCGAAGCGAAGAGTCGCCTCAAATCCACATTTCAGCGAAAAACGAACAAAACGTTTGGCGGTTCTCGGTGCAAGACAACGGCATCGGTTTTGAGCAGAAATTTGCGGACCGTGTGTTTCAAATCTTTCGCAGGCTGCACAGCGATGAAGAAAACTATTCCGGTACGGGAATCGGACTGGCGATTTGCAAGCGAATTGTCGAACGTCACCAGGGCGAGATCGGAGTAGAATCAAACCCCGGCGACGGCAGCCATTTCTACTTCACATTGCCGACGGAAATCGAAGCGTAATCGGCCCAGGCAAATCGCAGGTTGCGGCACGGATTCGCTTTGAGCAATTCACAGATCGGCGTCCTTGTGCGATTTAGAACAAGCGAACGAGAGGTTTGCGGCTACTTCATCACTTGTTTTTTCGTTTGGCGAAATTGTTTTGCCTCGGGCAGCGATTGGTAATATGGATCCAATGGAAAGCAACCTGAGATGATGTCGTTCCGCGGCGCTGTCGTACAGTCACTGAATGTGCGGCAGACTCGCTTCCGCCGCAATTCGCCTGCCGACAACACGTCGTCCGGCAATTCGGGGTACGACAGAACCATGCGTCCCAGGCCAATCGAGTCGGTCCAGCCGTCGCGGATCACCGCCTGGGCGACTTGCGGCAGATAATCTTGCAGATACGAATAGCCGCTACCGACCATCGGCATACCCGGCACCGCCTGTTTGCACGCGCGGGCAGCTTGAATCTGTCGCGCGACGCCAACCAGCGGATCTTCCGGCGGTTGATAACCGTCACTCGGCGGAAAGATCGCCGGTCGCTGGACATGTGGATTGTAGTAAGGGCTGCCGCACGAAATGTTGACGGCGGCCACACCGAGTTGCTGCAGTTCAACAATCAGGCGGACCGGTTCCTGCAAGTTGACTTGCAACGGATGGTTTTCATCCACACCGAATCCAAATTGATATGGCAACAAGTCCGCAAACGGCAACGGTCGACCGGCTTCGCGACTCGCCTTGAATGGAACCGTGTCAAAAACACTCAGGCGTACGAAGACCATCAGATCTGGATATGCGTCACGCAGGCGTCGGATGATCGTCGTCAACAGCCGCGTGCGGCCTTCAAAGTCGCCGCCGAAATGACCGGGCCGCGTTCGTGCGCTGAGGAACTCGTGCAGTAGATACCCGTGGCACGCCTTGA
>JAYZEI010000264.1:0-14170 GCA_036337375.1 Planctomycetota bacterium
AGATTCGCATTCCCGACTTTGCCCGCCACCGTCTGCAGGACAAAATTGGCGAAGACGTGAGTCTGCATACCATCGACTATCTGGAAGGCAATCCAATGCAGGGTCGGCTGACGCCGCGGATGATTGGGTTTCTGGACGAGGTGGAGCGAGAATTTTTCGAATTGTTTTGCTCGGTCGACAAAATAGGTGTCAAGACGGCGTTGCGGGCAATGGTCCGGCCGGTCCGCGAAGTGGCCACGGCGATTGAAGAACAGGACGCCAAGACGCTGTCGGGCCTGCCGGGCATCGGCCCCGCAGCCGCCGAGCGCATCATCGCCAAGCTACGGCGTAAGATGCCGAAGTTTGCACTGATCGCTATGCGGGACGAGCCGCGCGAGGCCGATGTCCCGTCCGATGCCGTCAGTGAGGGATTCGAAGTCCTCCGCAGCCTCGGCCATACGGAAAGGGACTCGCGCCGCCTGCTGGATGCGGCGCTGGCCAAGAAGAAAAAATACAAAGATGTGCAGGCGCTGTTGCAAGCGGTATACGAGCATGAGAGAGGGTAGGGTCGAGGGGATGGCAATCTGCGCGAACCGGCCACGGATCACCGACAACCGAACGCTCCGACAGGTTACGGCGGCGTTGTCTAAAAGTGCATGGGAGAGTTGCGGTGGAATTTGAATATGGATGGAGCGACCATGTGCTAATGAGAAAGGCCAACCGCGCGTCGTGAGGCGATATCGCGGCGGCCCGCGCATTTCTCGAATCTGCTCGCGCCGCGTCAACGAGATCCGACGGCGTTTTTCGCGTCAGTTTCCGTCTGCAGATATTTCCGCCATCGCTTCGTCAGGAATATTGAAATTGGCGGAAACGCCCTGGATGTCGTCGTGGTCGTCGAGTTGCTCCACCAGCCGCAGCACTTTTTTGGCGGTAGCCGCATCGAGGTCAACCGTGTTGGTCGGGATTCGTGTGATTTGCTGTACATCGGGTTCCAGGTCGGCGGTCGCCAGCGCCTCGGCGACGTCCGTATAAACGTCGGGATCACAAGTGATCTGGAATTGTTCGCCTTCCTGGTTCACGTCGTCCGCGCCGGCTTCCAGAGCGAGTTCCATGAGCGACTCTTCGTCCGTCTTGTCGGTTGAAATCAGAAACATGCCTTTGCGCTCGAACATCCAGGCGACACATCCCGTGCTGCCGAGTTTTCCATCGCTCAATTCAAAGATCTTCCGTATTTCGGGAGCGGTACGATTACGGTTATCGGTCAGCACCTCGCAAAACACGGCAACTCCGCCGGCGCCGTAACCCTCGTACACGATTTCTTCGAGGTTGCCGCCTTCGAGTTCACCCGTGCCTTTTTTGATCGCCCGTTCGATCGTGTCTTTGGGCATACGGCCGACTTTGGCGTCGGAAACCGCGAGCCGCAGTCGTGGATTTTGGTCGAGATCGCCACCGCCCATTTTGGCCGCCACGATAATCGCCTTGGAGAGTTTGCTCCAGAGTTTGCCGCGCTTGTTGTCGATCAGCGCTTTTTTGTGCTTAATGCCCGCCCAGTGGGAATGTCCTGCCATGATTCTTAATCGTTGTGAGATTCGCGGTTTGAAAAAGGTTGTTTCGGCGGCGGTGAATCGCGGTTGGCTGCCGCCGCCGGAAAATTCTACCATGCTGTGAGAGCCTACGGCAACTCACGCCGGGGTACCGCAGCCACCACCGCCGGGAGTTTCAATGGTCAACTCGTCGCCGGCGCAAACGTGGAATTGAATGAGTCCCTCCAAATTTTCTTTCGTGCCATCCGCACGGCGTAGCACATTACGACCGTTGCTGCCCGGCTGACCGCCGTTGATGCCGTACGGAGCGTGTTCGCCGCGCCGCTGCGAGAGAATCGAAACGTCGAGGGCCCGCAAAAACTGCAAGCGGCGGACGATGCCGTCGCCGCCCGCCCGCGCGCCGGCGCCGCCCGATCCGCGGCGGATTGAGAATTCTTGCAGGCGAACCGGGTAGCGTTGTTCGAGAATTTCCGGGTCAGTGATCCGCGTGTTGGTCATATGCGTATGAACGGCATCCGCGCCGGCCGCGGACGCCGTAGCGCCGGCTCCGCCACAGATCGTTTCGTAGTAACCAAACGACTCATCGCCGAAAAGCAGGTTGTTCATCGTACCTTGACTTGCGGCAGCCACTCCGAGCGCCCCGAGCAACACATCGACGACACGTTGTGAGGTTTCCACGTTGCCGGCGGCGACGGCCGCGGATTGTCGCGGATCTGTGTGCCCAGGCGGGTTCAACAGGCACTTTGGCAACACGACCTGAATCGGCGCGAGCACACCTTCGTTCAGCGGGATGTCTTCATCGATCAAACATCGCAGACAATACATGACGGCTGCGGTCACGATCGCCCGATTCGCGTTCAGGTTGTTCGGCAGCACCGGGCCGGTTCCGTCAAAGTCGATCACGGCCGAATTGCCGAGGACTTCGATGGCAACTTGAATCGGAATACTGGCTCCGTCCACGTCCAGAAAATCGGTGAAGTTGTAGCGACCGTCAGCCACAGCCGCCAAAGCAGAACGCATTTTTTGTGCGGCAGCCTCTTGGATGTGCCGCATGTAAGCCACGACGACGGGCCAAGAGCAATCGTCGATTAGCGCCAGTAGGTCTCTCACGCCTTGTTGATTGGCCGCGACCTGTGCGGCGATATCGGCCAAGTTGTCGTCGGGGTTGCGGGAAGGGAATTCCGCATCGGCCAAGACTTTGCGCAGTTCGCTAAAACGCGGTTCGCCGCCCGCGATCAATTTAAAGTTCCGAATGAGCACGCCTTCTTCGGCCAGGTTCGTTGATCCGGGCGGCATCGAACCCGGCAGGATTCCCCCGATTTCGGCATGGTGGGCACGGCTGGCCGTGAAAAAGAGCAGGCGACCGGAGTTTTGTTCATGCACGGGCGTGATCACCGTGATATCTGGCAGATGCGAACCGCCGCGGTACGGATCGTTGGTAACAAAAACATCGCCGGCATTCAGGCGGTCGGCGTTGTCTGCAATGACCGTCCGCACAGTTTCACTCATCGCGCCTAAATGCACAGGAATGTGCGGCGCGTTGACGACCAGGTCGCCGTCGGCCGTAAAAATCGCGCAGCTAAAATCGAGCCGCTCTTTGACGTTGACGCTGGTCGAAGTGTTCCGCAGCGTGGCCCCCATTTGCTCGGCGATTGCGGAGAAGCGGTTGTTGAATAGTTCCAACATGATCGGGTCGGCAGCCGAAGTCTGTACGGCCGGGTCGTTTGTTTTGGGCGCGGGATCTTCGGCGGTCAGTACCAATTCACCGCCCGTATAAACCTCGGCGTTCCATCCCGGGTCGATAACGGTGGTCGAAGCGTATTCGAAGATGATCGCCGGGCCGTCGATTCGGGCACCCGCCGCCAGGTGGGTCCGGTCATAAACGGCGGTGGTATGCGGTTTGGCGTTGAAGAAAATTTCCGTCTTTCCGATCGCATCCGGTTTGATGGGTTCGGCGGCTTGCGATCGTGGCATCGCTTTTTCGCAACGGCCGATTAGTTCGACGCGGGCCGCGACGATTTCCAAATCGCGATCGTCGTGGACATAGCCGTAACGTCGCCGGTGTTCTTCGGCATACGCGGAGTCGTAGCCCCGGCCCTCGGGTTCAGGAATCGTCAGGTAGGAATCGAATCCCCGATACCGCAAGTCGAGCGACCGGCGAACTTCAATACGATCGTCGGCGACGCCTTCGTTTTGAATCTCTGCCCGGGTCGCTGCCGTGATGCGGTCGAATATCGCTTCAATCTCCGGCAGTCGATCGGTTCGGTACGGCCGGTAGATACCGCATGCCGCGTGGCGAACGACATTTGCCTGACCAATCCCGTGCGCGCTGAGAATCCCCGCATCGGGATGGTTCAAAATTTTGCGGATGCCGAGTTCACCCGCCACGGCGCAGGCGTGTTGAGCGGCCGCGCCGCCAAAGGCCACCAACAGATACTCGCCCGGATCGGCGCCTTCGGCAACAGAGATCGAGCGAATCGCAGCCGCCATGTTGGCCGCGGCGATACGCAGGAAGCCGTCGGCAAGTTCGAGCACGCTATAACACTTACCGGTCGATCGCCGGATTTCGCCGATGAGTGTCTCAGCGCGAGCTTCTGCAGCCGCGATATCTATCGGAAATGGAAAATGTTCGGCCAGAATCTTTCCCAGCAGCAAATTCACGTCCGTCACAGCGAGCGGCCCGCCGCGTCCATAACATGCCGGGCCGGGATCGGCGCCGGCGCTGGCCGGTCCGACGACAAGTTTCACCCCATCGAAGCGGCAAATTGATCCGCCGCCTGCCGCAACCGTTTCGATCGCCATCATCGGCGCGACGATCCGCACTCCGGCTTTTTCAGTTTCGTATTCGAGCGGAAAGCGGCCGTCGTAACGAGACACGTCCGTGCTGGTTCCGCCCATGTCGAATCCGATCGCGCGATCGAATCCGGCAACTTGTGCGGCGCGGGAGAAACCGACCACACCACCGGCCGGTCCCGACAGAATGCTGTCCTTACCGCAGAACTGATCGGCCGACACTAAACCGCCCGCGGAACTCAATATCCGCAATTCGCTGCCGGGAAGCTGCTGCCGCAAGCCGCGGAGATAGTGTCCCAACACGGGATTGAGGTAAGCGTCAACAACCGTCGTATCCCCGCGGGCTACGATCTTGGTTAGCGGTGCGACTTCATTGGAAGCGCTGATCTCGCGAAATCCAACTTCGCGAGCGATCCGGGCAACGAGTTGTTCGTGTGCGGGATGCGCATAGCTGTGTAATAGGCAAATGGCAACGGATTCGATGCCGCTGGTTCTCAATTCGGCCAGTTGTGATCGGATCACGTGTTCGGTCGGCGCAGTTAAGACCTCGCCTTCGACGGTGACACGTTCAGCAATTTCTACGACGGACTCGTAAAGCGGCTGGGGTTTGCGAACGGTCAGTTCGAAAAGATGAGGTCTGTTTTGATAACCGATTTCCAGCACGTCACCGAATCCTCGCGAGGTCACCAGCGCCGTCCGCGCGCCGGCGCGTGTGATCAACGCGTTCGTGCCGCGGGTGGTGCCCAGTCGCATGACGACCGGCGGAATGGGGTCGCTGAGTTGCAATCCCATCATGTAGCGGATGGCGACGATCGGTGCTTCTTCTCCGGAAGTCAGTTCGTAGACCGCGCTGGGTTTGACGTCGGTAGGCAGCGGGTCACAAAGTTGCAGCGAGCCGAATCCGCGGTCGAAGGATTTCACCACGGTTTCCGCAACCGTCTGGCCGCGTTCGCCGAGCACGCGCAGGTGGTAGCCTCGCCAGAATTGTTCCGGATCGCCCCGTCGTGCCGGATCGGCAATTACGGTGTTGCTCGCCCGGTCGCCAATTCGGCCTTTCGTGACACCGGAGCTCAGTCGTTTGTGACGCAACAGTGTTTCGTCAGGCCGGCGGGCAACACAGTCTGTAAACGTGCCGCCCACGTCGATCCAAAATTCCCAGTGCGCGCAATCGGTGCTTGAGGCGGGTTCAGATGTTACCAATGGTCGATTTCCGTCCGGTTAGTCAATCGGTTCAATGATTCCCGCCTCAGGCAGCAGGTCGACCAATGGACACGCGTCGCACTTCGCGGTCTTGCGGCAGTGTAGATGGCCGACTCGAACCAGCAAGGCGTGAAACTCATTGTACAGCGCCACGTCTTTTTCCAAGCTGCCGTGAAAGTGATCTTGGATCGTGTGGTAGTCGGCTTCGTACTCGATCCATCCATGGCGTTTCAGAACACGGTTCGTATAAGTATCGACAACAAACATCGGTTTTTCGGCCGCATAGAGCAAAATCGAATCGGCCGTTTCGGGGCCGATTCCGTTAATAGACAGCAGATCCTCTCGCAGCGTTTTGATCCCAAGGCCGAACATTGCTTCCAGCGACCCGTCGTGTTGCGTGACGATGTAGGCGAGCAGGTTGCGCAGCCGCGCAGTTTTCATGCGGAAATAACCGGCTGGGCGGATCAGGTCTTGCAGCTCTTCGACGGGCACTTCGTACAGCGTGTTCGGTTCGAGTAGCTCGGCCTCGCGGAGGTTGTCGATCGCGAGTTCGACATTTTTCCAAGCGGTATTCTGCACGAGCACTGCACCGACGATGACCTCGAACGCCGACTCGCCGGGCCACCAGTGCTGAGGCCCGTAGGCATTCGCGAGTCGCTGATAAACCTGATCGAGTGTAGCGGTCATTTTGGTGACGCAGTCCTGTTCGTTTGTACGGTGCGGGTTGAGTTTACCTCACGGGCGCCGCCATTTCGAGATATTGGAGTACGGCGTCGTGTTGCGCCGAAGAAACTAAGCAGCGATGGGTTGGGGTTAAAACGAACGTTAATCTTCAGTGACAAACGGGATGCATCCCGTCCTCCGAAACTTATGAGGGCAGCTTTGGAAGCCAGATTGTATGTGCCGCCGGCAGCATCGAGCGGTTATTGGCATCAATCCCGCCGGCCGCTGACGTGTCTGTTGTTTGTGTTGCCGCTGTTGGTCTGCTACGAAGTTGGGATGGTCTGGCTGGGGCCCGGCGCGCTGCGGAATGGCGCAGATGTTTGGCTGCAGCAGTTTTTTGCGTTCGTCGGCCTGGGTGGATTCTTGCTATTACCCTTCTTAACGGTCTCGGTGCTCCTCGGCTGGCACCACGTATCAGGACAACCGTGGCGGACCTCGTCCGGTGTACTGTACACCATGGCGGCGGAGTGTAGCCTGTTTGCGATGCTGCTGGTGGTCGTTGCCCATCTCCATGCGATGGCGCTGTCGTTCAGCGGCATTCCGGTTGCATGCGACGTTGTCAAAAACTCGTCTGCCGAGATTTATTTTGGTCACATGGTGCGCTACTGCGGTGCCGGAATCTACGAAGAGCTGTTGTTCCGACTGATGCTTGTACCGCTTGCTATCGTCGGAATTGGGTTGGCCGTTGCGTCGCGCCGTATCACGATCGGCATGGCCCTGGTATCGACCAGCGTGTTATTTTCCCTCGCGCATTATATCGGTCCGCACGGCGAGTCATTTCTGTTTTACACATTCGCCTTTCGCTGCGTGGCGGGATGCTTCTTCGCCGTACTGTTCGTTTTTCGCGGGTTTGGGATCGCGGCCGGAACGCACGCGCTGTACGACATCCTTGTGGGGTTGCCGCCGAACGGTCTATAGGGGCGCTCAGTGAGACTGTTAATGCCGCGAGTGTCAAGACCTAAAATTCGGTTTCGTTCGTCGAACATGAACGCTATTTGTGACACTTCGAATCGAAGTTTATAATGGACAGTTCGTGGCAGCGCCGACCCGTGTTGTGGCGGCGCGACGTTGTTCATGCATGAGTGTCGCAACTGTGCTTTCTGTAAGACCCAAAATCGCCGAGCTTGTTTTTCAGCTTTATGGGCGGTCGCTGCATCCGGAACTTTTCGAGGTGCACACGTCCCGCACCGTTTCTCGGGGCGAACATCTGGCGAGAATCGATATTACAAGTGCCGGACACGTCGTAACTTGGCGTTATCACGGGATGACGCTAACCGAAGTGGCTACCAGTGCTCAGACGTTATTGCCACAAAAACGGCGTTTGATGTCGTACCGGTTATGCGGCGAGCGCAATGACCGGGTGGAGTGCCGTGGCGGTGTGGCATACTCGATGGGTTTCCAGTTGGAACGCGTTGATCCGTCGGTTTTCTGGACGTACCAGAACGAATTGTTCCAAGATTGTGAAACGGACGGATTGCTGTATCGCTTCGATTCGAGCGGTCGCATGGCACTGGGTGCGATCAGCTACATCAATATCGAAACGCGCATCCGCACGCTGAGGATTCAGGCTTTTCACACGTTTCCGGACGATCACGTCATTATGAAGAGCCAGTCGATTTTCGAGATTCCCTAGGGCAACCGGAGGTTCTTATAGAAACTGCCGCAGCGCGTTGTTGACCGCTGCCGCATTTTCCATCGGTGCCATGTGTCCGGAATTCGGAATCACAACAAACGTGCTGTCGGGGATCGCGTCGGCGATTCCCCGCATTTCCTCGGCGGGCGAAATTTCATCGTGTTCGCCCACAACGACCATTGTCTTGACGGCGATTTGATTGAGAGAGCCGGTCATGTCCGGTCGTTGCGCCATGCCGTGCAGCGCGGCGGCAATTCCCTCGACGTTTGTGGTTGTGATCATGGCATTAATCGCGTCGACGATTTCCGGCCGATTTGCTTTGACATCCCGACCGACAAGTTTGGGCAACATGGCGTCCGCGACCGTTGCCGGCCCGTCCGCCATGGCCGTTTGGGCCATAGCAAAGCGAACCTTGCGGACGTCGGCCGCATCGGCGATGGCCCGGGTGTCGCAAAGCACCAAACCGGCAAGCCGCTCGCTGTATTTGCGGGCAAACTGCCACGCGATATAGCCGCCCATCGACAGCCCGCAATACACGGCCTGTTGCACGCCCAACTTGTCGAGAATTGACACCAAGTCATCCGCATGCCGCTCCATGGTCACGACACCCGGCGTCACAACGCTATGCCCGAAACCGCGTAAGTCCGGGGCGATGACGTGGTGCGTCGCGGCGAATTCCTCGATCTGTGCATTCCACATGGTGTGGTTCAGCGGGAAGCCGTGTACGAACAGCAGGGCAGGGCCGCTACCGCGATCGCAGATATTAAAAAGGTCGTTGCCGATGTGGATGGTTGGCATTTCGATTCCTGCCGGCCGACTGTTTGGTAGTCCGGGGCTTCGGCCGAACCGCGGGCGACGAACATCTTCGCGCACCGGTCGGGCACTTCACCCGCCCAACAGAATGACCGCAGATGTATTTGGATTCAAGCCGCCACGCTCTTGATGATTTCCGTGGTCGAAACGCCGTCGACGAGCGGCAGGATGACGATTTGTCCGCCTTGCATTTCGACGCACTCGCGGCCGACGACTTGATCCGCGGTATAGTCTCCGCCTTTGACGAGGATGTCCGGCTGAATCTGTTCGATCAGACGCAGGGGAGTTTGTTCATCAAACAACACGACAAACCCGACGCACGACAGCGCCGAGAGCATGGCTGCGCGGTCCTGCTGGCCGATAACTGGCCGCGTGGGACCTTTGAGTTCGCGGACGCTGGAATCGCTGTTCAGTCCAATCACGAGTACGTCGCCTAGTGCGGCGGCCTGCTGCAGGTAGGTGATGTGCCCGACGTGTAGCAGGTCAAAGCAGCCGTTGGTGAAGACAATCTTTTGTCCGCCTCGGCGTTGGTCCCGCAGGCGATCGACCAATTCGCGGCATGGAAGGATCTTTCCCGTAGACGGTTGGATTTCCGACAAGAGATGCGAGCGTATCTCGCTGCGCTGAATTACGGCGACGCCGACTTGTTCAACTTCGAGACCGCCAGCGACATTCGCGAGTTGCGCGGCGAGCCTGGGATCGACTCCGGCCGCGGTACAGATGCCGATGGTTGCCAGCACGATGTCGCCTGCGCCGGTGATATCATAAACTGCGCGAGGACGAGTCGAAAAAATTTCGGTCGGCTCGCCACGACGGGCTAGCGCCATGCCGTCGCGGTCCAGTGTGATAAAGCCGGCTTGCAGATCTGCTTGTTCGACGATCCTTTCGGCTGCCGCCGACGCATCAGCCGATGATTTAATTTTCGAATCTGTGGCAACTTCGGCCTCGCTGCGGTTAGGCGTGATGGCGGTCGCACCGCGGTAAACGGAAAAATTCTTGGCCTTGATCGGATCGACCACCACCGGAACGCCATGCTGGCGCGCGGTGTCGATTACGGCACGCAGCAGCGACGGCGAGCAGACGCCTTTTCCATAATCGGATACCAAAACCACGTCGGCCGTGGAGAGTTTGTTGCATACAAGTTCGATCAATTGGGATTCTAAATCGTCCGCCATTGCGCGACGAACTTCGTTATCGACGCGCAGAATTTGGTGAGGATGTCGGCCTTCGGCCCGCCCGATAAATCGCTCTTTGGTCGTTGTCGGTCGGCCCGCATCGGTTAGCAAAGCTTCGCATTCAACACCTGCTTCGGCCAGGCTGTCGATAACCCATTGGCCGGCCTCGTCTCGGCCGACGATGCCCGCACACATTACGTTGGCTTCCAAACCGCGGAGCATTTGGCAGACGTTGGCTGCGCCGCCGAGCCGTTTTTCCCGGCGGTCCGCGCGGAGCAGGATGACCGGCGCTTCTTGGCTGATACGTTCGGCATCGCCCCAGGTGTAGAGATCAAGGATCAGATCACCGACAACGAGAACGTTGGGTTGCCCCAGCTTGTCGAGCACGTCCAGCAATTTGGGAGCATTCATCGATCGTCTTCCCTGACGAATCGGGCCATCAAAGCAGAATTTGTGGAGCCGATTGTAGCGCGTCGCGCTGTGGCGTCCAAGAGAGAGTCGTTTATAGCAGTGCTAGCGGTTCGCTAACCCGGGTTACCAACAATTCCTTGCCGGCGAGGAATTCTACATCGATCTTTACCGCCCAGAGTGGTTTGTCGTCGAGCCGATCGACCTTGAGTTTTACGAGATCTTTGTGTGTGCAGACGACCGCTTCGCATTCCGTAGTCCGAATCCAATCGCGTAGCGAATCTAAGTCGCCCTCGTCAAAGCTGAAGTGATCCGGGAATTCTCGCCAAGCGGCCACATCGTAACCGATGGATTCGAGCGTGTGCCGAAATCCTCGCGGGTTGCCAATTCCGCAAAATGCGGCGACCGGTTTTTGAGCGAACGATCCAATTGCTTCTGTTTCGCCGCTGGAGTTGATCAGCTCCAGCGGCCGGTGCGATATTTCAACCCAATCGGCCTGCGGCGACAATTGTTTCACGCGATGACGAATCTGCTGCCGATCCCGTTCATCAATCGCGTCGGCGCGCGAAAGAACGACGACATCGGCACGGGCCAATCCGGCAACCGGTTCGCGGAGGGCGCCGCGTGGAAATACATGTTCGTAGCCAAATGGTTCGAGCGCGTCGAGCAGGACGAGATCCAGATCGCGGGCCAGTTGGCGATGTTGAAATCCGTCGTCCAGCAGGATGCACTCGGCCTGGTGTTCGTGGATCGCCGCGTTGGCCG
Source organism: Planctomycetota bacterium (assembly GCA_036337375.1). Lineage (GTDB taxonomy): Bacteria > Planctomycetota > Planctomycetia > Pirellulales > UBA7805 > JAYZEI01. The sequence continues at coordinate 11,034 of JAYZEI010000264.1, forward strand.
CGGCGGCACGATCGCGATTTTGTGTGTGCGAAATGCTGGGTAGGCGATCGGCCAATTCCAGCGCCTCGTCGTTTGGTTGTCCGGATTTTGTGCCGTAGCCGCGACTGGCGATTGCCACGCGCTGGCCCTGGTCGGCGATCCACCGCGCGAGCCACGCGACCAGGGGAGTTTTTCCGGTGCCGCCCATGGTCAAGTTGCCGACGCTAATGACCGGTACACCGACTTGGTGGATGGTCTTGCGTCCGTTGTCGAAGGCTCGATTGCGGCAGCGCACGGCCCAGGTGTAGGGAAATTCGAGGAGACGAAAACCGCACCGCAGGACGGCGGCGTCTAACCCGCGCCGCTGGCCGCTGGCGATCGCGCGAAATGCAGATGCGGTTAACATGGCGGTGTGTCATGCCTCGGCCCCGCGCCGGGCAACCGGGCCCGGCCTCGAGGGTCGTCGAAAACTCCGTGGTCGGCGGCCCGGCACACAGAAATCCGACCACCGAGTGTGCGGCGGCTGAAAATCCAGACTACCCGCCTATTTGGCTCGACTTTTATTTTTTCCGCCGCTACGAACGTGTTAAGACATTTTCTCGCAGATTGCGCTGGCCATTTCTTGCGTACCAACGGCGCTGGGGTCGTCGCGATGCGGTTTCAGGTCGTAGGTGACGTGCTGGCCTTCGCAGATGACGGCCGCGACGGCATTTTCCAGCCGGTCGGCGGCCTCGAGTTCGCCCAAGTGCCGCAACATCAGCATGCCCGACAGGATTACGGCGGTCGGGTTCACTTTGTTCAGGCCCTTGTATTTGGGTGCGCTGCCGTGGGTTGCTTCGAAGACCGCGCCGTCCGGTCCGATGTTGGCGCCCGGCGCGACACCCAGGCCACCGACGATGCCCGCGCCGAGGTCGCTGACGATGTCGCCGTACAAATTCGGCAAGACGATCACGTCATATAACTCCGGTTTCTGGGCCAGTTGCATGCACATGTTATCTACGATCCGCTCTTCGAACTCGATGTCCGGGTATTCTTCGGCAACTTTGGTAGCGGTCGCCAGGAACAGTCCGTCGCTGAACTTCATGATGTTTGCTTTGTGGACGGCGGTGACCTTCTTCCGCCCGTTCTTTTGGGCGTAGTCGAACGCACAGCGGACGATACGATCCGTGCCGGAGACGCTGATCGGCTTGATCGAAACACCCGTCTCGTCGCCGGCTGTTTTGATTTTTCGATCTGAGGGTAGACCGTTGATAAATTCGATCAGTGTTGCCGTCGACTCCTGGCCCGACTCGAATTCGACGCCGGCGTACAGGTCTTCGGTGTTCTCACGGACGATAACGATGTCGATCGGCAACTCGGAAAAGTAACTCCGCACGCCCTTGTACTGTTTACACGGCCGAATGCAGGCGTACAGTCCGAGTTCCTGCCGCAGATAGACGTTAATACTGCGAAAACCCGTGCCGACGGGCGTGGTTATCGGCGCTTTCAGCGCACATTTCGTCCGCCTTACGCTTTCCATCGTGCGGTCGGGAATCGGGGTACCTTCGCGCTGCATCACATCGACGCCGGCTTCCTGAACGTCCCAGTTGATGGCGACGCCGGTCGCGTCGATACACTTGCGGGCGGCATCGGCCAATTCCGGACCCGTGCCGTCTCCGGTTATTAAGGTGACCTCGTAAGCCATTGTAAAACTCCCTAGGAGGCCGCAATTCCTAGCGGCGATTGAGCGGAACCTACTGCCATTGTTCGACTTGTATTAAGCGGGAAAGGCTATCACAAGATCAGGCCACCGTCAACGATAGGCCGGTGACGCAATAGCTGTTACCCGGCAGCGACAGATTGCGAATAATGGATAGGACCATCGGGAGCATCTGGATGTTAATGGCGAAACGATTCGTACCAACTGTGGCGGTGCTGCTATGCAGTTCTTGCTGTGCGATCGGTCTGTCGGAGGAACCCGGACAGGCAGGGGATTTACCCGCGAAACCTAAAGGACTGTTCGGCGGTTTTAGCCTCCCCGGCCGGACGCTTGGTGGTAGGCAATTATGGGAAGACAACATTGTCATTCACGACTGGCGTGTTCAACGCAACGTGTTGACGGGCACGTACCGCTTGATCGACGGCGACGACGTTCGACAAGCTTGGGGTACCTTCAAGCATTGTGAGCGGACATTCAATAAACTACGCGAGAAAAACAACATCAAACCGATGCGGGGTCGGGTCGTAGTTTTGCTGCATGGTTTGGGGCGGTCGCGCAGTTCGATGGCGGGCATCGGCGAGCACCTAGCCAAAGCAGGCAAATTGAACGTCGTTTCGATCGGTTATGCCAGTACCCGAGCGGACATTCACAAACATGCGGCGTGTCTCGGCAGGATTCTTGCGAGGATGAATGAAGTGACACAGCTGGACTTTGTCGCGCACAGCATGGGAAACATTGTTTTGCGGCGATATATGGCCATGCAGTTGGCCAAGAATACACGGCAGCCGTGCGCCGCTACGGTTGGGCGGATTGTAATGCTCTGCCCTCCAAATCACGGCGCACACGCCGCCGAGCGGTTAGCGCCGGTCGATGTGATTCGATTCGTTGGCGGGCCGGCGTTCGAGCAACTCGGCCGCGAGTGGAGCAGATTCAAAGGTTCGTTGGTTGTGCCGAAATGCGAATTTGCTATTTTGGCTGGGGGGCGTAGCGACGGTGAGGGTTTTAATCCACTGATACCCGGGGATGACGACATGGTAATTAGTGTGGCCACCACAAAGCTGGCGGGCGCCAGCGATTTTTGTGTCGTTAACTCTGCGCATACTCTTTTCATGGACAATAAAATCGTCCAACAGTACACGCTCAACTTTCTCCGCAACGGCTATTTGGTCACCAGAGAGAGCCGCCGCGCGCTGACGCATGCAGATGAGCCCAAGCGGACGATCGATCCCAAGAGGTTAGAGGCGTCGCCGGCAGGTGCGCGATGAGCGGCGCCAGCGAGATTCCACAGATTGGGCGGGTTGCCGGCATCGATTACGGAACGGTTCGAATTGGCGTGGCAATTACGGATCGCCAGCGGCGAATCGCCAGCCCGTTGGACAACTATCAGCGGCAAAGTGAACCCGCCGACGCTGACTATTTCCGCGATCTGGCGACGAGCCACGAAGTCGCATTGTTTGTC
>JAYZEI010000265.1:0-5621 GCA_036337375.1 Planctomycetota bacterium
ACTGGGCGATATGGGCTGCCACCTGATGGATATGGCCTACTGGTCGCTGGGCCTCGGCTATCCGGACACCGTCGAAGCGATTTCCAGCGGCGCCACCGCAGAGTCAGCACCTAACTGGGCGATTGTCACCTACCAGTTCCCGGCACGGGGCGAGAATCCACCCGTAAAGTTCGTTTGGTACGACGGCAACAAGTTGCCGCCGGCTGAAATCTCTGAAGGCGAAAACCTGAAACGCTTCGGCACGATTCTGGTCGGCGAAAAGGGCAAGATGTTCTTTCACCGCGGCCGAACCAACTGGGTGATCAAACCCGAATCGGCGCTGGATGGGTTTGACGAGCCCGAAAAAACGATCCCCCGCGTCGCGAACGAAGACGCCGAGTGGATCGCGGCTTGTAAAGGTGGCCCGCCGGCGCTTTCCAACTTCGCACGGTCCGGACCGTTCACCGAAGTTGTACTGTTGGGCAACCTGGCCGTCCGCGTCGGAAAAAAATTCAAATGGGACGGCCTCAACATGCGGTCACCTGACGCCCCCGAAGCAGATCAATTCGTACGCCGCGAGTATCGCCAAGGTTGGAAACTATAGTTAGCTAATGCGCTGCAACGACTGCAGTGGCCGACAACCCGCTTATTTTGACCGCCACGTTCTGGTAGCTGGCCGCGGTCAACTGAGGCCGCCGTCGATGAATCGACCGTTTGCTACGACTAGGCGCAAACCTCGAAAAAACGAAGTAAAAGAGATGAATCCTACGGGTTCGTCGACTCCGCGTCCTCTTGGCTTGGGGGCATATTTTGCACAGCCAAGAAACCCATCCGCAATTCGTGTAGTAGCCCTTCCATCAATTTGGATTCATCCGCCGTGCAATTGCCGTTCGTCTTTTCCTGCAGCACTTCAATCAGATCGATGAAGTGCCGCGCTTCGTCCAGACGAACTTCCTGTTTGCCACTGATAGGATTCGGCAACGTGCCCAGACTCAGCATCGCTTGACTTGCGAGCATGCTCACCATGGTCTGAAGTCCGGCGGGCGGCAGTGCCCCCGCGGCAGGTTGCGGATCTGCGCCATCCGATTCTCCGGCGGATTCTCCGGCCGATTCCACAGACTCCTTTTCGGATTGGACCTGCTCCTTCCAATCCTCGTCAATGATAATCTTCTTTTCTTCGTTACTCATAGCTATTGGGCCTACTCTGTCTGCCGGAACCGCTTTAATTCGTCAATCATCGCCGCGCGCAAATGTTCGCCGTGGTGGAAACCGCCCGCCCTACTCGTCATCTAACAGTGGAAAGTTTTCGACTTCGTTTCCCGTCGTCCGCTCCTGCGAGCGTTGCGAACGGGCACCGCGATGTGCAACCGCGGCTGCAATGAACCCCTCAAACAGCGGATGCGGTTTCGTTGGTTTCGATTTAAACTCCGGGTGAAACTGGCTGGCGACAAACCACGAATGGTCCGGAATTTCAACAATTTCGACCAGTTTCCCATCCGGACTAGTGGCCGAAAACGACATGCCATGCGCGGCGAACTGTTTTCGATAGACATTATTGAATTCGAACCGATGACGATGCCGTTCGGAGATTTCATCGCAATCGTAGCACTGCAGGGCGAGGCTGTCGGGTTCCAAATGCGCCGGCTGTGCCCCCAGCCGCATCGTGCCCCCCTTTTCAACCACATTCCGCTGTTCGTCCAGCAGACAAATCACGGGGTGCGTGGCGTCCTTGTCAAACTCTGTCGAATCCGCACCGTCAAGCCCAACGACATTCCTGGCGAACTCGACCACCGCGGTCTGCATGCCCAGACAGATGCCAAAAAATGGCAGATTGCGCTCGCGAGCGAAACGGATCGCCTGCACTTTGCCTTCGATGCCACGCTCGCCGAACCCGCCTGGGACAAGCAGGCCGTCGTACGATGACAACAATCGCTCCGGGCCTTCCTGTTCGATCGATTCGCTTTGGATTGGCTGTATCCGCACCTGCGCGAGGTTCGCGATGCCCGCATGGTCGAGCGCTTCGTAGATAGATTTGTATGCGTCCCGATGAACCGCATATTTTCCGACTACTGCGATGCTAATCTCGTGTTCCGGATTACGGAGCCGGTGCATTATCTCCCGCCAGTCGTCCAACCCCAGTTCGTTTGCCTCAAGATGCAATTTATTGACAATTAACTGATCGAGTTGATTTTCCGCGAGGCTAAACGGTACCTCATAGATCGAAAAGTCTTTGTCTTTTTCTTCGATCACCGAATCGATCGGTACATTACAGAACAAGGCGATTTTTTCTCGGTCCTCTCTCGAGATCGTCTTTTCGGTACGGCAGATAAGTATGTCCGGCTGAATACCGATTTCGCGGAGTTGCCCGACAGAGTGCTGCGTCGGCTTCGTCTTCAGTTCACCGGCCGCTTTGAGATAAGGCACGAGCGTCAAATGAATGAACAGGCAATTATCTTTGCCGACATCCAACGCAAACTGACGAATTGATTCGAGAAATGGCTGGCTTTCAATATCGCCCACGGTGCCGCCGATTTCGACGATCACCACATCGGTATCTTCACCCGCGAGTTTGGCAATGACGCTCTTTATTTCGTTGGTAATGTGGGGAATGACTTGTACGGTCTTACCTAGGAACTCGCCTCTACGCTCCTTGTTGATTACCGTTTGGTAGATTTGGCCCGTCGTGTAATTCGAGTCACGTGTAAGTAAGCTGTTAGTAAACCGCTCGTAATGGCCTAAGTCCAAATCGGTTTCACTGCCGTCGTCCAGCACATAAACTTCGCCGTGCTGATACGGGCTCATCGTCCCCGGGTCGACGTTGATGTACGGATCAAGTTTCTGCATCCGCACCCGCAGACCGCGATGTTCGAGCAGCATTCCGACCGACGCACTGGTCAAGCCCTTGCCCAGTGAACTGACAACGCCTCCGGTGACAAAAATAAACTTGGCCATTTGCTCCCCACTCGTTACGGTTTTCCGTCACGCGGTGCCCAATCAGCGGGCCGCGTCCATGCCTTTTTTAGCCTATCACGCCCGGGGGCAAAAATTCTAGCCCGGTTCATTTTATTCAGTTTAAATTGAGTCAAACCCCGTTAATCGAAGACGAGATTGATAAAGCCGCATCTGCCGCCAAAATTCCGAGTGAGAGCGGGTACCAAAATCATTTTGCTCACACCTCGTGTTATGGCACATCAAACCATCAGTCTCACCCTCAATTACCGAGGCCTAGGCTGCCGCACTCTCTCCGCCGGACTGGGTTAACGTACAAATCCGTCCAATCATCAAAACTTAAACAGTCGTTGTGCATTTACGGTCGTTTGTCGCGCGAATTGCTCGATGCCGACTCCCCGCGCTTCGGCCAGGCACTGAGCGGTGTGGATCAGATGCGCCGGCTGGTTCCGCTGGCCTCGCAATGGATGGGGCGACAGATAGGGGCTATCGGTCTCGATGAGAATCCGGTCGTCTGGGATCGTCTTGGCCGTCTCCCGCAGGTTGCTGGATTTCTTGAATGTCACCATCCCGGCAAAACTGATGTAAAGTCCCAGGTCGAGGCATTCCGCGGCGGCCTGGTCGTCGCCGACAAACGAGTGCATGACGCCACACAGCGGGCCGCGTCGGCGCGCTTCGCGGAGCATGGCCAACACGTCCGCCTCGCTTTCACGCGTATGCACGATAAATGGCAAACCACATTGTTGAGAAAGCCTCAGCTGCCGGTCAAAATAATCCTGCTGGACTTCGAATGGCGTAAAATCCCAATGCCGATCAAGACCCGTTTCGCCAACCGCCACAACGCGATTTGCGCCGACAAGCAAAACGATCCGGTCCCAGTCGCCCTTTTGCGCTTCCCCGCAATAGTTTGGTTGCATGCCGACCGCCGCGAAAATCGCGGAGTGCTGTGCGGCAAGTCGCACCGAGTCTTCGCTGGACTCGGCCCCTATGCCGACGGCAAGAATCGTCTTGATACCAGCCGCTTCTGCAGCGGAGATGACGTCATCGCGATCGTCGGTGAATTCGTCCTGGTCCAGATGGGCGTGTGTGTCGATAAGCTGCATGTTCGTGAAGTAATTGTACCTCCATCACGCTGCGTTGTTGAGTGCAGCGCTCGGTCGCACGACTACGGCCGCGCGACTACGGCCGGTCATCGATAAGATTCCCAGCCATCACTGAATGCCGAATGCGAGCGGCGACCCGAACTCTTGGTACAAACTATTCGTTATCGCCCCTGCCGGAATCCACTTTCGGCCGAAGACATTTTCACAATCTAACCGGCCGCCGAGAGTTCCGCGACCAATTCTTCGAGCGATTGCAGATGTCCCTTTGCGCCGCCGAGACATTCTTGGAGCAACCCTTGCGCCGCCGGATCGTTGCCGAGACGATCGACGCCCACCCGGATCGTTTCGATGTCGAGCTGCTGCAGCCGAATTAACTCGGTGAGCAAGAAGTCGAGCGACAGGAAATGCATATCCGTGAACACCATCGGGTATTCGCCGGACTCCAGTGTGCCCCCTCGCGCAACGATCACCTCCGCGATTCGGCGACAGGATTCCTGTTGGTCGCCCGCCACGTCGCCGAGCACTTCCGTCGCTTTCAAATCACCGCGATGTGTCCACGGTGCGGCGTCCAGCAGGTACCTTGGTAACGACCGGTAATGCACCGCGAATATGTCGTTGAGAATATCGAGACTGTTTTCAGAGACGGTCATGTGAGGATCAGTTCAATAGTTCCTGACAGGCGGCCAACGACCATTCGTGCAGACCGCTCCACTGGATAATCAACAAAATGACCGGTGCCGTGATGACCACAACATAAATTCCCGCGAGCGAGCCGAGCAGTGGAAAGCGAACTTGCGGCCGATTGTCGGGCTCGGGTTCGAACGTCATCACCTTCACAACGCGCAAGTAGTAGAACAGGCTGATCGCCGTGTTCACGCCACCGATCACCAGCAGTGTGTACATCTTGGCATCGACCAATCCGGCAAAAATCACCAACTTGCCCAAAAATCCGGCCAAAGGCGGCAGGCCAATCAAGCTAAACAGTATGGCCGTGAAACAAACGACAATACCGGGACTGGTCCGAACGAGGCCCGCGTAGTCAGCAATCTCTTCGCTAAACATCCGATTGCGCAAGATGGCGACGATGGCAAATGCGCCGAGGTTCATAAACAGATAGATTCCCGCGTAGACCAACAGCGACGCAAAAGCTTCTTCCGCGGCGGCTGGATTTTCGTTCATCAGCCACACGCCCGCCGCCACCGGCATCATCATGTAGCCTGCATGAGCAATCGTCGAATAAGCCAGCAACCGTTTTATGTTGGTCTGTCCGTAGGCGGCTAGGTTGCCGAACGTACAAGTGATAGCGGCGATTACGGCGATCACATAAGCGATAAATTGTCTGATGTCGGCTAGGGAGTGCGCCTCGCCTGCTTCATTCGGGCCGGTCATCGGTTGAACGAATTGCTCACCAGCTCCCTGTCCCGATTGTTCGACAACAGCAACCGGCTCGGCAACTTCGGGGAGGTCTGGGTTGGTTACGCCAACCGCCACACGAACCAAAAGCGCCAGCGCCGCGGCTTTGGAGGCGACTGACAAAAAGGCGTTCACCTCGGCGCAGGCACCTTCGAAAACATCGGGACACCAAAAATG
>JAYZEI010000266.1:0-4893 GCA_036337375.1 Planctomycetota bacterium
GAGCCGGCAAGGGTTTCGCTACGCGGGAACTTCGCTCGCGCGCAACTAGTTGTCCGTCGTGGCGGAGCATCGGATGGCGTGACGGCGCGGAGCGAAGATTTGACCACTAAGGCGTCCTTTGAATCGTCCGATCCGCGCGTCGCGCGCGTCGAGTCAGGCGGCCGACTTTTTGCCGTCGGCGATGGCGCGGCGACGGTGACGGTTTCCATGGCGGACACAAAGCACGAAGTTCCGGTCACGGTGGCCGACGTGGTTGACCGTCCACGCGTCGATTTCACGAACCAGATTCGCCCCATCTTGAACAAAATGGGCTGTGCGTCCGCGGCGTGCCACGCAAGTCAGTACGGCAAAGGCGGATTTAAACTGTCGGTGTTTGGCTTCGATCCGCAAGCCGACTACGAAGCGATGGCGAAAGCCAGCCGAGATCGCCGCGTCAATTTCGCCCGCCCGGAAGAAAGCCTCCTGCTTAAGAAGCCGTCAACCCGCATGCCTCACGGCGGCGGCTTCCGATTGTCGCCGTCGTCCGTTGAATACGAGACGCTCAAGGCCTGGATTGCCGCCGGCGCAGCGCCGCCGCCGGCCGACGCAGCGGAAGTGATCGAACTCGTCGTCTCGCCAACACGCCGCGTTGGTGCCGCCGGTCTGCATCAACAATTACGCGTCGAGGCACATTACAGCGACGACTCAATCCGGGACGTGACGTCGTTGGCAAAGTTCGATTCGGTGGATGAAGGCATCCTGTCGGTCGACCGCAACGGCTTAGTGACGGCGGTGGACCGCGGCCAAGCGCCGATTATGGTGCGATTCGAGGGGCATGCCGAAATTGCAATGTTCGTGATTCCGTTCGCCGCCGCCGCGAAACTGCCCGGATGGAAAAACAACAACTTTATTGATGAGTTTGCCGCCGCCAAATTTCGCGAATTGGGTCTGGAGCCTTCGCCGCTTTGCGATGACGCCACCTTTATTCGCCGCGCGTATCTCGACACGGTCGGTGCGCTGCCGACCGCTGCGCAGACAACAGCCTTCATCGATTTGGACGATCCAGCCAAGCGCGAAAATCTGGTCGATCAGCTGCTCGGCTTGACCGGAGACGCGGCGCTGGATGTTTACAACGACCAGTACGCCGCATTTTGGACATTGAAGTGGTCTGACCTGATCCGCAATAACAGCAACGATCTCGGCGAGCAGGGCATGTGGGCTTTGCACAATTGGATCAAGGAGTCTCTCCGAACCAACAAGCCGTTCGACCAATTCGTACGCGAACTGGTGACGGCGAAGGGGTCGATCTACTCGAGCGGGCCGGCCAATTATTTCCGCATCCACCGCGATTCGTCGGCGCGGACCGAAGCGACAGCCCAGTTGTTCATGGGCGTGCGACTCGAGTGCGCGAAGTGCCATCATCATCCGTTCGAAAAGTTCAGCCAGGCAGATTACTACGGGCTGGCCGCGTTTTTTTCGCGGGTCGGGACGAAGGGCAGCGAAGAATTCGGTCTGTTCGGCGGTGAGACGATCGTCATGGTCCGCAATTCGGGCGAAGTTAATCATCCGCGCACTAAAAAACGGATGCAGCCGACGCCGCTGGGAGGCGATCCGTTGGACGATCCTCTCGACCGCCGCATTCCATTGGCCGAGTGGCTCACTTCGGCGGAAAACGAATACTTCGCGCGGTCCGTTGTGAATCGCTACGTCGGCTACTTGCTGGGCCGCGGGCTGGTCGAACCCATCGACGATTTGCGATCGACGAATCCGCCCAGCAACGTTGCGCTGATGGATGCGCTGGCGAAAGACTTTTCCGAGAGCGGTTTTGACCTAAAGAATTTGATCCGCACGATCATGACGTCGAGGGTGTATCAACTCAGTTCGCAACCAACCGAGGCCAACCGGGCCGATCGTCGTTTCTACAGTCACTATCGGGTCAAGCGTTTGCCGGCCGAATTGCTGTTGGACGCCGTGGACGCGGCGACCGGGGTACAAACCAAATTCAAGAGTTTGCCGCTAGGCACGCGGGCCATCGAATTGCCGGACGCCGAATACCCGAACTACTTTTTGACGGTGTTTGCCAAGCCGCGAAGGGTCAGCGTTTGCGAGTGCGAGCGGTCGCCGGACGAGAATCTCGCGCAGGCTTTGCACACACTGAACGGTGAAATTCTGGCAGAGAAAATCGCCAATAAAGGCGGCCGCGTTGCCAAGCTGATGGAAACGGAAACGCCACACGATGAAATTGTTCGGCAGTTGTTCCTGTCGGCGCTTTGTCGGAGGCCCTCGGATGCGGAGATGGCAGCCAGCCGCACGTTTCTCGACGAGGCGGCCAGTCCGGCGGAGTGCTATGAAGATCTGCTCTGGGCCCTGATTAACTCGAAACAGTTTTTGTTTGTGCGGTAGAAAGACTCCCGCCAAGCATCGCCGAAGGTAACGCGAAGAAATGAAACGATGAAAATACTCTCAAGATCATGCCTTGCGGTCCTCGTCGTGTTTTCCACGGCCGCGGTCTCCAGTGTCGAGGCGTCTTATCCGATGCTGATGAGTCTCAAGCCGGTGGCGACGCAGGTCGGAGCGGTCAGTGAGCATGAAGTCCAATCGCGCCACAGCATGTTAGGTGCCTACAAAGTGATCGTTACCGGCGAGGGTGTGACGGGTGAGATTCTTCACCCCGAAATGAAGGAAGGGGCGGAAGGCAAACCGCCGAAACTGGAAGCGATGAAAATTCGCTTCACAGTCACGCCCGACGCGCGACCCGGCGTCCGCGACTTTCGCATTGCCACCCCGCGGGGTGCGAGCACGTTAGGACAGCTCGTGATTGGCCACGACCCGGTGATCGCTGAAGCAGACAAAAACGATAAGCCGGCCGACGCGCAAACGATCGAGGTGCCCGCCTCGGTATGTGGAACGATCGAGAAGGCCGAAGATGTCGATTTTTTTAAGTTTCAAGCCAAGTCCGGTGATGCGATCAGCTTTCACGTGCGGTCGATGCGATTGCAGAACAAGATTCACGATTTGCAGCAGCACGCCGATCCGATTTTAACGCTCCGCACTGCAGCGGGCGCGACCTTGGCGTCGTCGGATAACTATTATTATGGTGATCCGCTGATCACACACACGTGCGAGCAAGATGGAGAGTATCTGCTCGAGGTTCGCGATGTGCGTTACCAGGGCAACAAGTACTGGGACTACTGCATTGAAATCAGCAAACGGCCCCTGGTGACGGGCGTCTTTCCACCTAGCGTCGCACCGGGAGTGAAAACGCAAGTCGAATTGATCGGTTTTCGTTTGCCGGAAACACCGACCGCGATGGTCACATTGCCGGCCAACGCCGCGCCCGGCACAATTTGGTCGTCCCTAGCGACGGGCGATACCACGACCGGTCCGGTGCCGCTGCTGGTCAGCGACGTACCGCTCGTCACCGAATCTGCCGAAGACAACAACACACCGGAAACGGCACTGGCCGTAAGCCTGCCCGGCGGCATCAACGGCCGCATGGATGCGGACGGCGACGTCGATTGTTTTTCGTTCGAAGCGAAAAAAGAAGCGCGGTATTCGTTTGAAATCATTGCCCGCCGCGGCCTGTCGTCGCTCGATTCCCACTTGCGGATTCTCGACGAGAAGGGCAAGCAACTTCAACTCAGCGATGATATGAAGCTGGGCAAGCGGGCATACGCCGATTCCTGGATTGAGAACTGGACGGTTCCGGGGGATGGTAAATACGTGATCGAGATTCGCGACCTGCACCTGCGTGGCGGGGCGCGTTTCACCTATTTTCTGAAAGTGACGCGTAGCGAGCCGTACTTCGAATTGTACGTCGATACCGACAAGACGCAGCTCACGCCTGGCACCGGCGGGGTGCTCTACGTCCGCGCGGTCCGCAAGAATGGCTTCGAAGGCGAAATTCAACTGGCCGTTGACGGATTGCCCGAAGCCGTATCGGCCGAATGCGGAAGAATCCTTGCCGGCAAAGGTGAGGACGGCTGTATTCTTTTGCGGGCCGCCGCCGCCGCGCAACCGGCGATGAATAACATCGTTATTACAGGCACTGCTAAACACGAAACTCAGGACGGCGCCGCGAGCGAACTTTCGGCGGTTGCCACTTCGTATCAAGAAACCTACCAGCCCGGTGGCGGCCGCGGTCACTGGCCGGTCGAAATGCACACGGTTTGCGTCGGCGGACCGGGTGACCTTGTCGCGGTGAAACTGAGTACGAGCGATGTTGCGTTGAAACCTGGCGAAACAAAACGTATCGATGTGACGATCGAGCGCGCCGAGAAATTCGACAAAAACGTGACGCTCGACGTTGTCTACAAGCACCTCGGCAGCGTGTACGGCAACTCACTTCCTCCGGGCGTGACACTGGACGGCGGCAACAGTAAGACACTGCTGACTGCGGGTGCGACCGAGGGCCACATCACTTTAAAGGCTGCCGACGACGCGCCGCCAGCCGAGGCGCAATTGGTCCCGGTTATGGCCAACGTATCAATCAATTTTGTGATGAAAAGAACCTATGCCGGCCAGTCGTTGCGCGTGCGGGTTGAAGCCGGCAAAGAGTGAAATGCTTCGACGATCTTGCGAATGAGATGCTTCCCGACGCCGCGCGCCACACGGGTCTGGACTCAACGCTTGGCCGCTAGCAAAGATCCGGCCTTCAAGAGCTATTCGGCTACCGGTCCAGGTCGTCCGATTTCGCCGTTGTTGATTGGCGTTACCCGGGCCGGCATCGTTGCCGCGATCACAATGAATGGATGACGCGAGCGGCGCGGTAGGCGGCCGCTACGACCAGACGAAAATCTCGTTCCGCCCCTTGCTGTACCCGATAAAAGTCGCCAATACGATTCTCGGCAACTCGCCGGCCACGCCGGGTACTTCGTGAATCAGGCGGGTGTTAAAAAAATAAAGGTCCCCCGG
>JAYZEI010000267.1:0-6564 GCA_036337375.1 Planctomycetota bacterium
CCCAGTTCCATCGTCAGGAGCCGTCAAATGAAAACGAAAGAAAACCTCGGCGGGTGGACGAGATCCATAGCCGGTCTGCTGGGAATTTTATCCGTACTCACAATCCCAGTTTTCGTCTATTACGAGGGTTGGCAACAGAAAACCCCTTACCTCGGTATTCTCCTGATTGTCTCGGCAATAATTCTGCTTTATGTTGCGATCTGCGGACGCAATCCGCTCTACCGGTTTGAGAAAAAAGAACTTGGATTTAGGGATCCGGAAAAAAAAACGGATTCCTAAAAAATCAATCACTGGAATTTACTAACCGTACGCTCCGGACACACAACTGCAGGGCGGAACATGCAAACCCGATCATTCGTTAATCTTTTATTGCCGTTGACGACAGTCGTTTTTCTACTGGCAAACCAGGACCTTCACGGTCAGCCGGCCGCAAACAACCGGGATGGACGGTCGAAAATCGGCGGCGTCGACGTGGCAACGGTTCTTCAGCGGCTCGGCGCAAAAATGGAACAGGGTGCCACACTTCGTCAACTCAGCGATTATTCCCGGCATTTTAGCCTCGTGGACCGAAATCGCGACGGGCGGCATTCGAAGGTCGAGTTTATCGACAACGGCAACTACCTCACACCGCGGGCCCGGCGGGGGATTTTCAACGCCGCTGACAATGACTCCGACGGCTTCGTCACCAAAGCCGAATACGTCCTCAATCGCGTCATCACCGATGAGGCCAAGCAGATCGTGCAAGCAATGGATGATGATAAGGACGGGACGGTTCAGCGTACCGAATTCGTCAACAACGCTCTGAAAGATGCCGAACTGGCCAAACAGATCTTCGCCGCCCTGGATACCGACGAGAACGGAGTTATTCCCATACCGGAGTATTTGCGGGTCTGGGGCCAGTGGGCCCGAAACGGACGCCAGACGCCGGAGCAACGCATCTCGGCGAGGGCCAGCGAACTTGGCGAAAGCGAGCGCCCGGCGACTCGCGATCGGCAGCCCATCAATGCAAACCGTCCCGGATTAGCGAATCTTCTGCTGTTCTACGACACCAATGGCAACGGCAAAATTGAACCCGACGAATTGTTGGAACTCATTCGTCGCGCCGACCGCAACAACGATCGGGCGCTGGATCGAGAAGAACTCGAAGCGATCGGCCCGCGGACTCGCCCGCCGACTCAAAACGGCGACCGTGCACCAAAGCAACCTCGACGACCACCGGCTCCAAAGTAAATTCCGCAACCCTGGCCGCCCGAGATCGCGGGGCCCGCAACCAAACGCTCGGCCGGGGTCTCTCCTCCTCTACGTCTTCTACCAGCAGCGATGTCTTCTAGCAGCAGCGATCTGACTTCGAAACTCGCCGGCTGTTCGCGACGTCCAAGCAACGGCCCCCGGCCTTTCAAGAATCGTCCGGGATTCGCAAGGAAAGCCGCGGCGCTCATCCGCTATCTCTCTGTGACCTGCAGCCCCCGCAAGATGCAATCGACGACGGCCGGCACATCGATATCGATCGCCACCTCCATGTTTGTTTGCCACTGCTGTCGTTCGCGTCGATCAAAGACGGTTGCGCCGGTGGTCAGGATGCCGCCGGTTTCGACGTCGCCCGCCATCTCTTGCATGACGAACAGTTCCGGATGCAACACGGCGACCAACGCAACTAGATCGTGTACCTGGATGCCTTCGCACCCCAGGTTCAGCCGATGAGAACGAAAGAAAAACGGCACGATACAATGCAACAGCGCACCGACTTTAGTATCTTCTCCAGGCAGTTCGTCCATCTGATCGTAAGTCATCATCACCTGGCGGCTGATGTCGAGCGGAATCAGCGTCTTCGTCGTCGGCGAATGAAAAACAGCGTTGGCCGCCTCCGGGTCGCAAAACATGTTGAATTCGGCCGCCGGCGTCACGTTTCCGCCACCGATCGCGCCGCCCATGATGTGAATGCGGCCGATCATCGACGCGATTTCGGGGTCGCGGGCCAATGCGCGAGCCACGTTGGTCAACGGACCAAGCGCGATAAGTGTCACGCTGTCCGGAGCATCGCGAATCACGTCGCAAATAACCTTGTCCGCTTCGTGACGGTGGTGCAGTTCCGCGACGTTCAGGTCGGCATTGCCCAGACCATCGGCTCCGTGAATGTGCCGCCCGTCGATGGGGCGACCATGATCGGGCTCGCGGGCAGCACCAATCCGAGGCCAGCGGGGAGGGTCCAATTGCTCGACGATCGCCTGCAGGTTGAGGCTTGACTGCTCGGCCGAGACATTGCCCGCCGTGGCCGTCACCGCTAAAACGTCGAGCCGCGGATCAAACAGCGCCATGCACAGGGCCAAGGCATCGTCGATTCCAGGATCGACATCCAATATAACTTTCCTGGCCATGTATTTCCCTATCACGCTCCGATGCGAGCCGGTGCGAGCCGGTGCGAGCCGTCTCTTGCCGCCACCCCTCTTGCCCTCACCCAAGGCGAACGCCGATTGTAAAGAAGGTGATCAATTCGGAAAAGCCGGACTTCACAAGTCCGCAACTGCGTTAGAATCACGATTCAACCTGTAAGGATAGACCCGACGAGGACGTATGATGATCGAATCCACTATTGGCCGCGTGGCTGCCGGTGAAGACCTTTCCATGCGAGAAATGGCCGACGCCATCGGCTCGATCATGGAAGGCCGATGTGGCGAAGGTGAAATTGGGATTTTGCTGACCGCGCTGGCGACGAAAGGCGAAACCGTCGAAGAAGTCGCCGGTGCAGCGACTGCCATGCGCGAACACATGACTCCGATTCAAACGGCGCGCGAAGGCCTGATCGACACGTGCGGTACCGGGGGGGATTTTTCAGGCACCTTTAATATCAGCACGGCAGCGGCATTGGTCACATCCGCGGCCGGCGTCCCCGTCGCAAAACACGGCAATCGTGCAATGACGAGCAAGACGGGTTCGGCCGACGTATTGGCGGCGCTGGGCGTCAACGTCGAAGCGGACACTCCCGTCGTAGAGCGGTGTCTGGACGAAGTCGGCATCTGCTTTTGCTTCGCGCAACGTTTGCATCCGGCGATGAAGCACGTCGCACCGGTCCGTAAGCAACTGGGCGTTCGCACAATCTTTAATTTACTCGGGCCGCTCTGCAACCCGGCATCGGCGCCGTTTCAGTTGCTCGGCGTCGGACAACCTGAAATAACCGGGCTCCTCGCCGAAGCTCTGGCGATGCTCGGCACGAAGCACTCGCTGGTTGTCAACGGAGCCGACGGCCTGGACGAGGTGACCCTCAATGGCGCAACCCATGTCATCGAGTCCGGCGACCAGTCGACGCGGCAATTCAGCTGGACGCCGGCCGACTTTGGTCTCAACGAATCAGGTCTGGGGGCGATTCAAGTCGAAACCGCCGAACAGAGCGCCGCCATGGTTCGCGATGTCCTGCACGGCAATCCCGGCGCGGCCCGCGATATCGTGATCATCAACTCGGCCGCCGCACTCTGGACGGCCGGCAAATCGGAATCTCCAACCGATTGCGCGGCGATGGCCGCCGAAGCAATCGATTCGGGAGCCGCCAATAATGTGCTCGCGAAACTGGCGGAACTGAGCAACGCATGAACGGCACGCTCTTTCGCCTCATCGTCTTAATTTCATGTGCGCATGCGTTGGTGCACGTCTACGAGCTTGCGTTTCCCAGCGTCGAGACGCTGGTGGCTGAAGATTTCAAAGTCGGTGAGCGAGAAACGGGATTACTCAGCAACTGCTGGCGATTGCCGTTCGGATTCTGCGCGATTCTCGCCGGCTGGCTGACTGATCGGTTCGGCGCAAAGCGAACGCTGATCGGTTATTTGATCGGCTGCAGCGCGACTTCGTTGATGGTTGCGGTTTGCTACGATTTGGGTTGGCTGTTCGTCGCTTTCTTTTTAATGGGAGCGTCCGCAAGTATCTATCACCCGGCCGGCCTCGCGCTGATCTCTCATTCAACGCATCCCGATCAACGTCCGCGGGCTCTGGGAATCCACGGTATTTTTGGGTCGTGTGGAATCGCCGCCGCACCGCTGTTGGCCGCACTGGTGCTGACGGCCGGCGGAACCTGGAGATTCTATTTCGTTGTCCTAAGCCTTCCCGGCCTGTTGCTCGCCGCATGGTTCGCGCTGAAACTTCCCAACCAAACTGGGAGCGACACGGAAGACCACCGCACCCCGTCCCGGCCCGTCCCGGATAGATTTCTCTGGCCGCCCTATGCGCTGCTTCTTGTAATCGGGACGATCGTCGGTTTTGTCTACGCGGGTGTTTTGAGTTTTCTCACACGGTATCTGCAAGAGGCCGATTTGACCATCTTAAATCTGCCCGCAGAAAGTACGGCGAACTACCTGGCAGCCGGAGTTTTAATTCTCGGTGCCGGAGGCCAGTATTTGGCGGGCCGAATCGCCCGCGCCGATTCGCTCGAATTACTGTTGGCCACCATTAACTGTGCGCAGGCGCCTTGCCTGCTGTGGATGGCCTTCGCCGAAGGTTCCGCTCGAGTTGTCGCCACGGGCCTGTTCGCCATCGCCTTCTTCATGACGCAGCCGGTGTCAAATTCACTGATCGCTAAATTCGTCCCGGCCCGCCGCCGTAGCCTCGGCTACGGTGTTAGTTTCATGCTCAGCTTTGGCGTTGGCAGTTTCGGTGCGTCGTTTGCCGGATTCACGGAAGATCGATTGATCCGGTTTGGAACGCTGGCTGCGATCGCGCTGGTTGCAGGTTTGCTGTCGGTATGGCTTTGGCTGATAAAGCCATCGGGCAGCAATTAAATACCCCGACAGCAGCCGGCGGTCGGCCGATCTTTTCAGTCGTCTATCAGACTGCTAGACTGTGCGGTTGAACGGCACGAAGGCAGATCACCGCTCACATCAGGAGCCACCCAATGGCCAAACCAACTCGAGTCATCAAAAAAGCTAATCACGGTAAACGGCCGGCCAACAGCAAGACCCGCAAACAAAAACGCCGAAAAGTAAAGACCTAACGTGCCGATCCGAGAGCCGCTCGTACCATTCTCCGACTATGACGTGAGCAACGTCATCGCGGACAACGACGATATCCGCAGGTACAATCCGCAGCGCTTCGAGATGGAGCACTTGACGGCGATTGTCCACATGGACACCGAGAAGAAGGTGATTGTGGGCTATAAAGACACGGCGGCGGACGACTTTTGGACCCGCGGACATATGCCCGGGCTGCCGCTTATGCCGGGAGTGCTGATGTGCGAAGCAGCGGCGCAACTCGCGTCTTATTACGTCCAGAAATGTGACTTGCTCGGCGCTGAAATGGTCGGCTTTGGCGGGCTCGACGACGTGAGATTTCGCGATCCGGTCCGGCCCGGCGACCGACTTGTCATCCAATGCAAGCAGGAAAGGCTGCGCCGCGGCGCACTGGTCTTGTGTCGATTCCAGTGTTACGTCGGACAATCGTTGGTTGTCGACGGAAACCTGAGCGGAATTCCGCTGCCCGCCGATGCGCTGCGACAGGTATAGCACGGTGCGTGGAGCAAGATGGTCCCCACTTTCCAGGCCCCAAACTCCTCGCCCCACGCACTAAATCATGCTGTTTCCACTTTACGACAACAATCCGACCCGGCGCTGGCCGATATTGACGCTGTTGTTGATCGTCGCGAACGTTGTTGTTCATTTCTGCTTGGCAAAACAGCCCGCCACAGTTCGCAGTGAACTCTATGCCCGTTACGGCTTCGTGCCCAAGCGTATCCAACAGTTTCAGGATCCAAAACTGGTGGTCGCCGTCCCCATTGAGCCCGCACGCGATCCCCAGGCGGTTGGGCCACTACCGGGCCCTGCGGCACCGCCGCAAACCGTCGAGTTAAAGAGCAACCAGGAAGATATCTTGATCTCGCTTTTGTCTTGCATGTTTCTGCACGGTGGTTGGTTGCATCTGGCCTCAAATATGTGGTTTCTTTGGCTGTTTGGGAACAATATCGAGGATCGCCTGGGACACGTTGTTTTTGTACTGTTCTATTTGACCGTGGGCTTATTAGCGTCCGCCTGCCATTGGGCGACCAACCAGGATAGTATTTTGCCGATTGTGGGCGCTAGCGGCGCAGTGGCCGGCATACTCGGCGCTTACGCAATTACATTTCCGGCGGCGAAAGTTAAGACGATCATCTTTCTAGGTTTTATCTTTATCCTGGATCTGCCTGCGTTGTTGGTGTTGTTTGCGTGGCTTGGAATTCAAATCTGGATGGGCTTTCAGGCAATTGGAGCTAACGTCGGACAGGTCGCATGGTGGGCACATGTCGGAGGATTTATTGCCGGCGTAGTCATCATGCCGCTGCTAAGCGCCGGCGCGCCGGAACCGGGCACGCATTGGGAAGACGAAGCAGAACGCGAGTTTCAAGGTAATTAAATCTTCACCATGGGTCGCCGCGCGCTCCGCAATATCGATACGTCGCTCGACCTTTCTCGGCATTTGCTCTCGTTCGACGATTTTCCGCAGCCGTGGAACTCCGCCGCGATGTTCGGCCGCAGCGCGCCGCTGGAAGTCGAGTTGGGAACCGGCAAAGGCTTGTTCATTTCCACCGCGGCCGCAGCCTGTCCGCAACAT